>CANOFQ010000188.1 GCA_947565325.1 uncultured bacterium | reverse complement strand
CGATATTATGGAGGAATATCGAAAAGAAGCAATCAGAAATGTCCGCAGAAGGTGGATTCGGGGCAGGAGGAGGTTATTGTCCGATATCATAATATGACCTCTGAGCTCTCCGAGGCAGTCAGGCTTCTTTCAGGCATCGGTGACAGGCTGTCGGGAACGAAAGGGGAGGAGGGGAGAGTCTACCATTTCATGCCAGGAGAAGTGTTTTATTTTGAGAGTGTGGAGGGTGCCACCTATGCTTATCTGGAGAAGGAGACCTACCGGGTGCGGGAGAAGCTGGAGGAGCTTCTGTGCCGGTATGGTGAGCAGGGCATTGTCAGGTGTGCCAGAACTATGGCAGTGAACCTATATCAGGTGGAGTGGCTGAAAAGTCAGCCGGGAGGAAGAATTCTGGCGGAGCTGGTCAATGGCGAGAGGATTCTGATTTCCAGAAAATATGCACAGGCTTTGCGGGAAAGGCTGAAGCGGGGAAGCAGAGAGGCAAAATAGGCTGAACAGAGCGGAGAGGATATGTCCGGCAGAAAAGTCAGACAGAGCGGGTCAGTCGGGCTGAATCAAGCGGAAGGGGCGGGCAAAGCAGAAAAGCCAGACAGCCGGGAGAGTCTGAGAAAAGGAGAAAAAGCGTATCAGGCAACAGAAGGACAGGCGCAAGGAGGACGGTATGAAAAAAAGGAAACTGAGTGAAGGATTCAGGCGATATCTCAGCATGGAGATCGGGATCGAGTATAAGGCTTGCCTTTACTTTTTCGTCATCCTGTTCTTTTATGCCATGTATCGTGTGAGCATTGGTGTCTATGAGGCCAGTCTGCCCCATATGCTGGAGATGATCTGCGCTACCTATGCCATGGGATACCTGCAGGTTCTGGCGCTGGGAAACTTTGACGAGACGGAGAGGCTGTCCGTGGGATGGTTCTTGAAGGACGTGTTCTGCTCAGGGCTGTATGTGGGGATCAGTGCAGTGGGGGGGTGGTTCGACGGGAACGGGGCGGCCACGGCAGCCTTTGCGGTATTCTGCATAGGGATGTTCCTCTGCGGCTATCTGGCAAACAAGCTGAAGCGGGAGATCGACACGGAGCAGCTGAACGTGATGCTGCAGCAGTATAAGCGCATGAGAGACGGATGAAAGAAGCAAGAGGTGTCAGAAGGAAGCAATTTTTGGATTTATAAATGGAACCGAATCAGACAGGCGGTATGTGCGCCAAAGTACACAGAGAGGTGAAAAATGAGAAACGCCATTGAGATGAGAGAGCTGACTAAGACCTACGGCAGGAACACAGGGATCCGAGAGATCACCATGACCGTGGAGGAAGGAGACATGTTCGGATATCTGGGACCCAACGGCGCAGGGAAGTCCACCTCCATACGCTGCCTGCTGGGCATGATACGGGCTTCCTCCGGGGAGGCCTATGTGCTGGGCCGAAAGGTGGGGCGGGAGCAGAAGGAAATATTGAGGAGAGTAGGGTATGTTCCTGCGGAATGCTTTCTCTATCCTGCCATGAGGGTGGAGGAGGTCATCGGATACGCCGCCAGAATGCGGGGCATGGACTGCACCGGGGAGGCGGGCAGACTCTGTGACAGACTGGAGGTGGACCGAAGGAAACGGATCAGGGAGCTGTCTCTGGGAAACCGTAAAAAGGTGAGCATCGTATGTGCGCTGCAGCACAGGCCGGAGCTGGTGATCATGGACGAGCCTACCTCAGGGCTGGATCCTCTGATGCAGGAGGTGTTTTTTGAACTGGTGACGGAACGGAACAGGGAGGGCGCCACCTGCTTTCTGTCCTCCCATGTGCTGCAGGAGGTGAGGCGGTACTGCAGGCATGCGGGAATCCTTAAGGAGGGCCGGCTGGTGAAGACAGACACTGTGGAGAACCTGATCGGAACCAGACTGCGGAGGGTAAGACTGTCCGGCCTGTCAGAGACAGAGCTTCCCTCGGTGCCGGGAATGGGAGCCTTGTGGAGGGAGGGGGAGGAGCTGGTCTTTTCCTTTCAGGGAGAGATGCGGGAGCTTCTTGGGGCGCTGCATGGGCTGGATATCAGAGACATGCTGATCACGGAGCCGTCTCTGGAGGAGGCTTTCCTGCATTATTTTGACAGATAGCAGGACGCAGAAAAGGCAAAGTACATAAGAATACAGTACAGAAAACCATAGTACAGCAAAAAGGGAGGAAGAGGCATGGTTCTGACAAGACAAGAGATAAAGATGAATCTGAGATCGCTGCTGATCTGGGCGTTCTGTGTGGGAGGCATGTGTCTGGGCTGCCTGCTGCTCTATGACAGCGTGCGGGAATCCATGGACGGGATGGGGGAGCTGTTTGCGGATATGGGGGCATTTTCCGCCGCATTGGGGATGGATAAGGTGAACATCGGGACTCTGGAGGGATATTACGCCGTGGAGATATCCATCATGCTCTCTCTGGGAGGCGCTATGTTCGCAGCGATGCTGGGAGCAGGGCTGTTGGCCAAGGAAGAGGAGGGGCACACTACAGAGTTTTTGAATGCCCTTCCATTGAGGAGGGGCAGCATCCTTGCGGAGAAATATACGGCGTTCCTTGTACAGCTGGCATTGTTCCATGGGATATGCACCGCACTGATTCTCTGCGGCTTTCAATGCATGGGGCAAATGCCCTGCTGGGAGAGCTTTCTGAAGTATCATGGGGCGGTGTTTTTCATGTGTGCGGAGGTTGGGACGGTCTGCTTCCTGCTTTCGGTGCTGTGCCGGAAGCGGCCGCTGGGAGCCGCCGTGGGCCTGACCGTTGCGCTCTATATGCTGGATCTGATGTGCCGGGTGGTTCCCGCACTGGAGAAGATGAAGTATTTCACGCCCTTTTATTACTGTAGCGGGGCGGACATCTTCTCGGGGGAGAGGGCAGGGGCTTTGGGCTGGGGCATCGGGATAGGAGTGACGGCGCTGGCACTGGCCGGGGCGTTCTGCAAATACAGAAGAAAGGATCTGTGTTAAGGCTGTTGGGCGGGATGCTTCTCGCCGAATGCATAATTTGTACTTATGTTATATATAATATATATTGATTTTACTTATAATATCCGATATAGTATAATAATGCAGTAACCATAGAGGGTGACATATGGTCTCTTGAATTTTGGCGTACAAAGTGAAGCTTCTGACTGATAATAGAGCGGGAAAAGCGGGAGAATCAATAAAAGGGATATCCGGACAGTCCGATGAAAAGCGGCCAGGGATTCCGAGAGACTATAGCATAAGAAACGGAGGAAAGAGGGAACAAAATGGTTAAGGCGATTGTTGGAGCGAACTGGGGTGACGAGGGCAAGGGGAAGATCACCGACATGATGGCTCAGGAAGCGGATATTGTGATAAGGTTTCAGGGAGGAGCCAATGCGGGGCATACCATTGTGAACGACTATGGAAAGTTCGCACTGCACACATTGCCCTCAGGAGTGTTTTACAGCCATATCAGCAATGTGATCGGCAACGGAGTAGCCCTGAACATTCCGCTGCTTTTCAGGGAGCTTAAGTCCGTCACGGACAGAGGGGTTCCTGCGCCCAGACTCCTGGTGTCTGACCGGGCACAGATGGTCATGCCCTATCATATTCTGCTGGATCAGTACGAGGAGGAGAGACTGGGAGGAAAGTCCTTCGGCTCCACCAAGTCGGGCATTGCCCCCTTTTATTCAGATAAATATGCCAAGATCGGCTTTCAGGTCAGTGAGCTGTTCGACGAGGAGACGCTGCAGGAGAAGGTGAAGAGGGTCTGTGAGCTGAAGAATGTTCTTTTAGAGCATCTCTATCACAAGCAGCCCATCCGTCCGGAGGAGCTGCTGGAGGAGCTGCATGGGTATAGGGCCATGGTGGAGCCTTATGTGTGTGATGTCTCCGCCTTTCTGGACCAGGCCCTGAAGGAGGGGAAGACGGTGCTGCTGGAGGGGCAGCTTGGAACCCTGAAGGATCCGGATCACGGCATCTATCCCATGGTGACGTCCTCCTCCACGCTGGCGGCCTTCGGAGCTATCGGCGCAGGACTGCCGCCCTATGAGATCAGGCAGATCGTGACGGTGTGCAAGGCTTATTCTTCTGCCGTGGGCGCAGGAGCCTTCGTGTCCGAGCTGTTCGGGGACCAGGCGGAGGAGCTTCGGCGCAGGGGCGGCGACGGCGGGGAGTACGGAGCTACCACCGGACGGCCCAGACGGGTGGGATGGTTCGACTGTGTGGCCTCCAGATACGGCTGCCGGCTGCAGGGCACCACGGACGTGGCCTTCACGGTGCTGGACGTGCTGGGGTATCTGGATGAGATTCCCGTCTGTACCGGATATGAGATCGACGGGGAGATTACGGCGGATTTTCCTGTCACGGGGAAGCTTACCAAGGCCAAGCCGGTGCTTGAGACGCTTCCCGGCTGGAAATGTGATATCCGGGGCATCAGGAAATATGAGGAGCTGCCTGAGAACTGCAGGAAATATATCGAGTTCATCGAGGACAGGATCGGTTATCCGGTGACCATGGTCAGCAACGGGCCGGGCAGGGACGATATCATCTATCGGAAGAGCAGGCTTGGCGGTACGCAGACCCGGTAAGCGCCGGAGGCGGTCTGGCAGTGCTTTGCAGGTCTGGACAGAAAACGGGAGCGGGACGGTGGCGGGAAACGGAGAACCATGGTCGGAAATCTGGAATATTTCAAGGTCTTTTACTATACGGCAAAGCTGGGGAGCGTCACAGGGGCGGCCAGGGAGCTGTCCATCTCCCAGCCTGCGGTGAGCCAGTCCCTGAAGGCGCTGGAACAGAGTCTGGGTGTACCCTTGTTTAAGAGGGAGGCCAAGGGAGTCCGGCTCACCGGGGAAGGGAGGCTCTTGTTTTCCTATGTGGAAAAAGGATATGAGCAGATAGAACAGGGTGTGGAGAAGCTGGGGCAGATGCTGAATCTGGAGCTGGGAGAGGTGCATATCGGTGCCAGCGACATGACGCTGCGGTTCTATCTGCTGCCTTTTCTGGAGATTTTCCATGAGAGATATCCTAAAATAAAGGTCATCGTGGCCAATGCGCCCACCCCGGAGACGCTGGAGCTGCTGCGCAGCGGCAGGATCGATTTCGGAGTGGTCAGCACGCCCTTCGGTTCGGAAGGGGATATCCGGGGCGTGCCGGTGAGAGAGATCGAGGACGTGTTCGTGGCGGGAAGGCGGTTCATGTCCTACAAAAACAGAATGATGGATTTTCAGGAGCTGGAGCAGCTTCCCATGATTTTTCTCGGCGGGAACACCAGCACCAGAAGGTATATGGATCAGTATCTTTCCGGCAGCGGCATCGTGCTGCAGCCGGAGTTTGAGCTGGCTACCAGCGACATGATCGTGCAGTTCGCCCTGCGGAATCTGGGCATAGGCTGTGTGGTCAGGGATTTCGCCGCAGAGGAGCTGGAGTCCGGCAGGCTCTTTGAACTGCGCTTCAACAAGATGATTCCCAGGAGGCAGTTCTGCGTGGTCACCAGCAGCAAGTCGCCCCTCTCCGCAGCGGCGGCAAGGCTCTTGGAGATCATGGGCTGCGGGGGGAGGGAAAGCGGAAGGGGCACGGCATTGGCGAGAAGGGAGCAGGCTTCTGAATAACATGGGGCGCGGGGGAAAATGGAACCGACGTTACGGAGCGGATGGTGGCGAAGGTCTGTAAACGAGAGGGGAATGGAGCTGAAAGGGAGAAGAATGATTCGCAATATTGTGTTTGACATAGGAAATGTGCTGACGGATTTTCGCTGGAAGGGCTTTCTGCAGGACAAAGGATTTGGGGAAGAGATGGTGGGACGTATTGCCGCCGCCTCTGTTATGACGCCTCTGTGGTATGAGATCGACAGAGGAGTCTGGGATGAGGAGAAGCTGATGGAGGAGTTCATCAGGCTGGATCCCGGGATCGAGAGGGAGCTGCGCCTTGCCTACGGCAACGTGAAGGGGATGGTGACAAAGAGGGATTACGCCATTCCATGGATTGAGAAGCTGAAGGAGCGAGGGTACAAGACCTATTATCTGTCCAACTTTTCCCACAAGGCCTATGTGGACTGCATAGACGCCCTTGATTTTCTGCCCCATATGGACGGGGGCATCCTGTCCTACCGTGAGAAGGTGGTGAAGCCGGACAAGGAGATTTATCTGCGGCTTCTGTCACGGTACGGCCTGAAGGCGGAGGAGTCTGTGTTTCTTGACGATACGCCTGCCAACGTGGAGGCGGCCAGAGTACTGGGCTTTCTGGGGATCTGCTTTGAGACGAAGGAGCAGGCCGAGAGGGAGCTGGAAGCGTATCTGGCCGGAATGTGAGACGGGGCCCGTTCTGACATGGGTCTTATCAGTTCTGAGGAACCGGGTCAGTCCTCGGCATCCTCTTTCCTGAGAGAACCGAGCTGGTTCTCGGTGCTGTCCGTCACGGAAGAGGGAGGATCGCTTAGGGTGCGTTTCCCCGTGAATTTTCCATAGAGCCAGATATAGATCCAGAGCAGCAGGGGCAGGGCCATGGTGGCGCCCAGGCTTGCCCGGAACCATGCCCCTGAGGCGGAGCTGTCTGTCACGGCGGCTATGAGAGTGATGACATAGAGCAGCGCCAGAAACGCCACGCCTAGCAGGGCAGCCGTCTGCCTGGCAGAGGGCTTCTTTTTACTAGTCTTCTTGTTTTCCGCTATCACATCAGCTTCATCAGGGGATATGTTTTTTACCGTTGTTTCCTTTTTCATGTGAACCTCTTTCATTCATGTGAACCTCTTTCATGATTCTTTCTTTTGGGCAGGGCCGTTTTGATCCTTGGTAGGATTTCCTCCTGATTATATCATATCTGTGGGCCTTCCACAAGTGAGAGCTTCCAGAAAAAAGGTACGTAGCCGTGGAAAAGGGCAGTGGAGGAATCGACTGCCCTTGTGGACGGAGCTATGATTCGGGAGCAGATCCTTAGTATCCCTCGTTCACGACCTCCCATGTTCCGTTAAGTAGTTGTAAAGTGACAGTACGGTCAGGATCCTGAATGATTCCGCCCTTGCTTACGCAGGAGGAAAAGACAATTTCATTTTCAGTTTGGCTCTTCAATTCCAGAGAAACAACCTGAAAGACCGTATTGCCATAATAAGCTCTGGCGGCTATTGCGTTATCGAGGTCGAGTTGACTTGCCGCATTCTGCTCATAGAGA
>CANOFQ010000187.1 GCA_947565325.1 uncultured bacterium | reverse complement strand
AGAGCTGAAAAAAGGATTGTCAGCGTCAATGTAAGGAAGGTTAAAAGGGAAAACAGAGCTTTCCGAGCTGCCTCAGGCAGAGCAGGATATTTATTTATGGCAGGGAGATATTACGACATTAAGGGTGGATGCCATCGTGAATGCTGCCAATAGTCGGATGCTGGGATGTTTCTGCCCCTGTCATGGGTGCATAGATAATGCGATCCATACTTATGCAGGGATTCAGCTTAGAAATGAATGCAATGCGCTTATGGAAGAAAAGCGTAAAAGATATGGCAGGAATTATGAGGAACCCACAAGCAGGGCAATGATTACGAAGGGATATAATCTGCCATGCCGCTACGTGATACACACAGTCGGGCCGATTGTTTCGGGGCGGCTTCAGAAAAGCGACTGTGAACAGCTTTCGGACTGTTATCGTTCATGTCTCGGGGCAGCTTTGGAAAATGGCATCAAGAGCATTGCATTTTGCTGTATCTCCACGGGGGAATTTCATTTTCCCAATGATAAAGCGGCACAGATTGCAGTGGAAACGGTCAGAGAGTTTAAGAGAATAAACAAGAGCAGGCTGGAGGTGGTATTTAATGTGTTCAAAGATATTGATTACGAAATCTACAGAGAGCTACTTACCGGCCCTGTCAATCCGAAATGAACCATAATCGAGTCAAAACCAATTGACCCGATTGATGCGATTTGCCATGGCATGAACCTATCCTCCATTTGGAGGACAGGTACATATGACATATGTGTCAGATCAAGATTTCCATTCCCTCTCTGGCAAAAAGGCTGGCGGGGTCGGTAAGAGTGCAGAGCCGCTCCTGCTCCCGCAGGACGGCATCCGTATATCCGGAGGAGAAGTGGGACATGAGAACCTTGGCCGCCCCGGCGCTGCGGCGCATGGCGACTCCCTCCTGCCACGAGGAATGGCCCCATCCCCTGCGCAGGGGCAGCTCTTCTTCCATATAACTGGCATCCCAGATCAAAAGACTTCCGCCCTGGGCAAATGTGGCGAGGCCTCTTTTCATCTGCTCGTCCAGCTCACAGTCCAACGTGTAAATGACACTCTTGTCATTGCTGTCCATACGGTAGATCAGGCTCTGGTTTGGATGGTTGCCGGCCAGAGTGCGTACAGTGACGGAGGCGGGAGCAGGCTTCTTTGTTCCGTCCAGCCGGAAGTCCTCCCCTGGAGCCGGCTCCTCGATTCCGTCCGGCCGGAAGCCGTCCCTGAGGAGGGGCTCCCCCGTTCCGTCCAGCCGGAAGCTTTCCCCGGGAGTGAGCTCATGCACCTCCACATGGGCGGGAAAATCCTTCAGTCCCAGAGGCCAGTAGGGAGGCCCCAGCAGTGTCTCCAGACTTTCACGGAAGCCCATGCCCTGATGGGGGCTTCCGTAGAGATGGATCCGGGCATGGGGATCCAGAAACATAGGAAAGCCCAGCAGCCCCAGACAGTGATCCATATGCAGGTGGCTGACGAGTATGTCGACCCGCTTCCGCCCGCATTCCTTCATGCTGCGGCCCAGCTCCAGCAGGCCGCTCCCACCGTCAAATATCACAAGTCCATCTCCATAGTCAACGGAGATGCAGGAGGTGTTGCCGCCATATTCTACGAAATCGGCACCGGGGGTGGGGAAGGAGCCCCTGCTGCCCCAGACCTTCACTTTCCATTTATCCGTCATATGATTCACCTCCGGCCGCCCTGCCGTGAGGGCAGCCTATTCCTTATGTGCTTGATTTCCCGTCGTTTTCTGTGTCTGAATCTGCAATTACTGTGTCATCGTCAGCTGCCGATGCCCCCATCGGTCTCTTTCGCCGCCCCTACCCTAAAAGCTCCTCCACCCGGAACACCTCAAAACCTTCTTCCTTCCCCTTCAGCGGGATCTTGCCCAGCGGGGCTGTCCTGATCCGGCTTCCCAGCTCCTCCACCACCGCTCTGGAGACATAGATGCACCCGCCCTTGGCATTGGCTTCCAGACGCTCGGCCGTGTTCACCGTATCTCCGATGGCAGTATAGTCCATTCGCTGAGGGGAGCCGATGTTGCCCACGACAGCCGGTCCCACATGGACTCCGATGCCGAAGGAGACGCTGCGTCCGGAGAGCCGTCTGAGCTCCTCGGCCAGGGGCTCTGCGCCTGCCGCCATGTCTGCCGCCGCCTGCACGGCCTTGTAGACATAATCCTCCTGCTCCAGAGGAGCTCCCCAGAAGGCCATGGCGGCGTCGCCGATGAATTTGTCCAGAGTGCCGCCGTTTTTGAAGATACAGTCGGAGATCAGGGCCAGATAGCGGTTCAGCACGGCCACCACCTGCTCGGGCGAAAGCTTCTCCGACATGGAGGTGAAGCCCCTCACGTCCACGAACAGCACTGCGATCCGGGTCAGATTTCCGCCCAGCTTCAGGGAGTCGGTGCCCTCCTTCAGGATCTCATTGACGATCTCCGGGGCCACGTATTTTTTGAAGCGGGCCGTCACCCGGTGTCTGGCCAGCGCCGCCTGAATGTAGTTGAAGGCCAGACAGCCCATGTAGAGCAAAGTGATGCCAATGGGAACCCACAGCACATGGAGGATCCAGCCTGCCTCATACAGCAGCCGGCACAGAAGGATGTAGCCGCCGCACAACAGGAGCCAGAGGACAGTGGAGAAGCGCACCGATCTTTTCCAGAAGCAGAAGACTCCCGCCAGCAGCAGAAGGAAAAGCAGAACCAGCTGCAGGTTCTCACTCACCTCCTGCTTATAGCTGTCCGCCCACATCAGGGCCTGCACGGCATTGGCGTGGAATTCCACCCCGTACATCAGCTGGGCGTGGTCTATGGCCGTGGGATAGCTGTCCTGCAGGCCGGGTGTATAAGGGCCGATAATCACGATCTTTCCTGCGAAGTATGCAGGATCCTTCCTGCCGCTCAGCACATCCGTCACGGAGATGGATTCGCCCATGGTGCCGGGAAGCCCGCAAAAGGGCAGGTACCAGAAGCCCTTCTTGTCCGTGGGGGGCAGAGGGCCTGCCTCCAGCCCGTGGAATTCTCTGTATTTTTCTGTCAGCGCCAGAGCCATGGAGGGAACAACAGTGCCCTCCGGCAGACTGATCCGCAGCAGATGGTGGCGCAGGATGCCGTCCGTGTCCAGCATGGCGTTGATATGCCCCGGGGCGGCGGAAGCCCTCAGGGCAGCATAGGGTTCCCCCATGGAAAGAAGCATGTGTGGCTCCAGATAGAGCTCCCCGTCAGGGGCCTCCGCAAGCCCGGCCCCGTATTCGGCCAGACAGGCCGTGACCACGTTTCCGTATTTCCCTGCGGCCTTCGCCAGCAGACTGTCCGCCTCCGGATCCGTCTCGCCGGTGAAAAGGATATCCAGCCCGATGGCGGCAGGGCGGCATTCCTCGGACTGGTTCAGGGCATCCAGCACCCTTGCCATGACGTCCCGGCCCCACTGGCCGAAGGGCCCCAGCTCCTCCAGCGCCTGCTGGTCGATTCCCACAATGACAATATATTCTTCGGAGGCCCGGCTGCTCTGGTACAGGGCATCCGATGCCGCCAGATCAGGCTTCGCCAGAAGGCCCGTCCCCATCAGCAGGGTGAAGCATGCGGCAGCGGCCAGAGCGCAGAGCAGAAGCTTCGGGGGGACGGGGCGGAGGGAGCGCTTGCGGCCCTTGTTGTCTGTAGCTTTCACGGTGTTGTTCATATGTTAAGCCCCGCTTTCCTATAAAAGTTAGCAACTGTTTTTACCGTTTTTTCCTGCAATGCAGGATGCTGCGTAAATCCTCACGGGCCTGCCATGGCCCATATTGTCCTCTCTGCTCTGATCATCATATTCTACAGTATGCCACCAAAAAGGGAATTTTTCAACCTTTCCTCAGTATCTGGAATGAGAAACTTTGCTCCGGAAAAATCAAGCAGTGGTTGGATCCTGCCAAATATGCCTGCCTTGTACTCAAGCTGTTTTTGGGATAAAATACAAGTAATCATTTACAGGGAGGGAGCGGCAAAATGAATGACCATATAATCGGCACACAGATTTCAAAATTCCGGAAAACGGCAGGAATGACGCAGGAGGAGCTTGGGGAAGCGGTAGGGATCAGCGGTCAGGCAGTAAGCCGCTGGGAATGCGGCGGTGCGCCGGATATAACATTGCTGCCGGCGATTGCTGATAAATTAGGAGTCACGATTGACGCTCTTTTCGGGCGGGAGGGGAGCGGGCCCATAAATATAGAAGAGGTGATGGGCGGCTGGCTGTGCTCCATCCCTAAGAAGGAGCGGCTGAACCGGCTCTGCCGCTTGGTATGGTCATCTGTCAGACATCTGCTTGATGATGGACTGGGCATACCTGACATGGGCTATCTGGAAACATGCCTCCCGGATATGGGGGACGGCCTGAACCGACTGATGCTCAGTCAGATCAGGACGGCAGGCGGCATCCTGCTGGATATTCATGCGGAGGATTTATCCTTCGTGACGCTCTGGCCCGAACCGAAGGACGGTTATGCCCCATGGCTTGCGCCCAAGGAGGAATACCGCCGCCTGTTCAGGCTTCTGTCCAGACCGGGCTGTCTGGAGCTGCTGGAATATCTGCACTGCCGGAAGCGCAGCTACTTTGTGGCAGAGGCAGCGGCCGGACAGCTGGAAATGTCCTGCGGAGCAGTGGAAGAATTACTGAAGGCATTAGAGGAGCTGCAGATTCTGCGCTCCATAGAATTAGAGCTGGGGGGCGGGGAAGTAAAAGCTTACGAGCTTGCCGAACCGGCAGCCTTCGTTCCGCTTCTGTATATTGCCAGATGCTTTATGCAGACGGGAATGAATTATATATGTGTGGGGAATTATGACACGCCGCTGCTTCAGAAAGGCAAGTGGAAGGATCATTATGCTTCACCGAATGTTGTACAGACCGGGACAAATTATATTTATTTCGGAAATTATGATAATTCCTGCCTGCCGGATGACATTTCGGAGTAAAAGCAGAGGGATGGAGGAAAAACATCATGTTTTGCTATCTGAAAAGATACTGGAAAGAGAATTTGCTTGTAATCGCTTGTCTGGCGATACTGTGTGGGCTTCAGGTAGGGGCAAACATGCTGATGATGCAGTCGTTTCAGGGCATCATTGACCGGAATATGTATCGGTTCATGCGCTGGACGCTGATTCTGGTAGGAGTCTGGTTTCTTATCTATGGACTGACCGGTGTGGAAACCTTTTTCCGGTGCCGTGTGATTCGGATCATGAACAATGCCATCCGTCAGGACATAGCGGAGGTTTTGCTGAAAAAAAGTTATCGGAGTTTTCATGAACAGTCCGTGGGTGAATACTTGTCCCAGTTCACCAACGATATCAGCCAGATAGAGAATCTGGCATGGAATCCTTTTTTTGACTGTATCCGCTGGGCAGTTACAGTGGTGTTCAGTATCTTTGCCCTGCTTACGCTGCATTGGTCGCTGCTGGCCGCATCCGTTATGACAACCGTGGTCATGCTGTCTGTTCCGAAGCTCCTTCATCGGAAGATGGAGCAGCTGGGCACTGTCTGTGCCCAGAGACAGTCAGCGGCGGTGAGCCGGCTGAAGGACCAGCTGGCAGGCTATGATGTTCTCCGCTTTTTTAATCAGGGGCAGCGGTTTATCAGGAACACGGGGCAGGCCAGCGATTCGATAGAGGCCCCCAGATTTCAGCTGGCTTACAGAAAGGGATTTGTGGGTGCGGGAATAGGGTGCGTCAACATTGTCTGCCAGATGCTGCATGTGGCTCTGATCGGCGCACTGTCTGTTCAGGGAATTATTCTGCAGGGGGCGCTTACGGGAGGCGGCAATCTGTGCGGGAACCTTTCTTCCGGATTAGGCAATATGACGCAGGACATATTGTCCATGTCTTCCGCAAAGCCTTATTTTGAAAAAATTTTCTCCCATACGGAAAACACTGCTGAAAATGACGGTAAAACCGAGGCGGAAATTCCGGTGGAGGCTATGCAGGATGGAATGGCTATGGGAAATGGGGAAGTTATGCAGAATGGGGAAGCTATGAGGAATGGGGAGGCCGTGCGGAATGGAATAACGGTGGATCAGGTGAGCTTTTGCTATAATAATAAGCCCGTTGTCAAAGACTTTACCGCCTATTTCAAAAGGGGCGGAAAATATGCGCTGACAGGTCCTTCCGGCTGCGGAAAGTCCACTCTGCTTAAGCTTATTCTGGGGTGTCTGCCGGAATATACGGGTTCCATCCGTCTGGATGACCGGGAAATCAGAGACTGCAGCCCGGAACAGCTTTGGCGCCAGATCGGTTATGTGGGGCAGGACGTGTTTCTGTTTCATACCACGATTTTGCTCAACATTACTCTGGGAGGGGAATTTACGGAAGAGCAGATATGGAAAGCAGTGCGGGACAGTGCCTTGGAAGGGGATCTGCTGTCTCTGCCGGAGGGCCTTGACACGGTTGTAGGCGAAAACGGCGGTAATCTTTCCGGCGGCCAGAAACAGCGGGTGGCGATTGCGAGGGCCTTGATCCATAATCGGTCTGTTTTGCTGGTAGACGAGGGCACCAGTGCCTTGGATGAAGAAAATGCAGACAGAATAGAAAAAAATCTGCTGTCCCAAGCCGGGCTGACATTGATTCTGGTCAGTCACCATCTCTCTGGGGAGCAGAAAAAGAGGTTCACAGAGGTGTTTACGCTGTCAGGACAGCCCTGATTCTGAAACAAGGCTTACGGTGCTTTGGGGCGGTCATAAATACTATAAAAATATCTTAAAAATATTTTAAGACATTCTTATGAACTTACCGCTTGACAAATATTACAAGACAATGTATAATGTGGTCATAGAGAACGGAGTCATGGACAGGATAGTCCTTATATGGCCAATGTATTCTATAGAAATGGATTGAGTAGAGAAAGGGAGGGCTCCCGCCTTCCCTTTTTATACATCTTAGATGAAATTTTTGTTTTTCAAAAATATCTGAATGATCCGGCTGAGTTTTATGAAAGGAATCATTATATTAGGAAGAGAAATTTTATCTGTTTTCTGGTTTTCTTGTTAAGTGCCATGTTGACAGGATGTGGCAAAGGCGGTGAGACATCGGAGGGCGGCCCGAAGGAATGCCGGAACCTCAAGGCGGAAACCACCTATCTTCCCCGTTTTAACACAAGTTCTAATACAATGGGGGCTTCTATGTTCTGTCTGGGAACACAGTTTCTGG
>CANOFQ010000186.1 GCA_947565325.1 uncultured bacterium | reverse complement strand
CATACTGCCTGCCTTTTCAATCCAATCATAAGAACAGTTCAAGCCGTTTCCTCTCCTTCGGGGTCAGCCTGTTCACATCCGGGATTTCGAAGCGGTTCTCGTCGATATCCATGATCAGGATCCGGCTCTCCGAAAGATGAACCACCGAATTGCCTCCCATGCGGATGGTGAAGCGGCATGCCCCGTGGTTCGTTACTACGTCCCAGTATGCAAATCCGTATTCATCCTTGATCTTGTTCACCTTTTCAATCACCGGGGTGAAATAGTGCAGCGTCAGCTGCTCCTCCAGCATCTTGGCCGTCTCCCCGTCCATGTCCTCCAGCTTCTCCACGATGCCGATCTCTCTGGAGCGCTCCTCCGCCGTCCTGACGGAGATAAAGCTGTCCTTGTCGGAAAAGGGGAACATTCTCACCACCTGCACTCTGGGATAGACCTCGTCCCCTACCTGCAGGCGCAGGAACCCTGTCCCCGTCCTCTCGAACCGGGCGTTCTCCTTATTCAGATAGCGAATCCGAAGCATTTCCTCCGTTTCCTGCTCCATCTGTTCCAGCTGAAAGTCCTCCGGCTCCCTAGCCGGTCTTCTGTGTCCGCTCATCCTTCTCCTCCTATTCCAGTTCCGTCTCTCCTCTCCATGCGCCCTTTCTGGGAAGCATTTCTGGCCGCTTACACATGCGTCCATAAATCCTTCCGGGCGCATTCCGTTCCGAGACTGTTTTCCAGTTCCGTCTCTCCTCTCCATGCGCCCTTTCTGGGAAGCATTTCTGGCCGCTTACACATGCGTCCATAAATCCTTCCGGGCGCATTCCGTTCCGAGACTGTTTTCCAGTTCTTAATATGTTCTATGCGGGGCGTCTCTTTCGGTATCAGGCTCCGGGGCAAGGCTGTCCTGCGAGGAACCTCACGGAATGTGGAGGGGAGACATCGGCGGTTCGCATCCAATGATGCGGACCACCGATGCCATGGCTCCCCGGAACGCCATGGAGTGACCGAGCAGGGCAGCCTTGCCCCGGAGCCGTCCCCCTTAGCCGCTCAGCCCCCATCCCCTCAGTCCCCTATCTCGCTCAGAACCCAGTCCCCCTCAGAACCCCGTCTCTCTCTTCAGCTGCAGCGCCTTGGTCTGCAGCTCCTGCAGCTTATAATAGGTGCCCTTCAGAGCCTCCAGCTCCTTGTGGGTTCCCTCCTCCGTCACCTCTCCGTGGTCAATCACAACCAGATAATCCGCATCCCGCAGAGTGGACAGACGGTGAGCTATGGAGATCGTAGTCCTGCCCTGCACCAGATAATTCAGCGCCTTCTGGATGACCCTCTCCGTCTCCGTATCCACGGAAGCGGTGGCCTCGTCCAGAATCAATATCTTAGGATCCGCCAGAATCGCTCTGGCGATGGAAATCCTCTGCCGCTCACCTCCGGAAAGCTCCCTCCCGGAGGATCCGATCCTCGTGTCGTAGCCGTCCGGCATGCGCATGATGAACTCATGGGCCCCTGCCAGCTTCGCTGCCCTCATGATATCCGCAGGCCCCGCCTCCTGATTGGCATAGGCGATGTTCTCCGCCACTGTCCCCATGAAGATATATGTCTCCTGAGACACCATGGCCACGTTCTTGCGCAGGTCGTGGAAGGCAAGCTCCTTAATGGGGATGCCGTCTATCCGTATCTCCCCCTCCTGCACGTCGTACATGCGGGAGATCAGGTTTACCAGCGTGGTCTTGCCAGCTCCGGAACGGCCAACGATCCCCACCACGCTTCCTGACGGAATGTGCAGGGACACATCCTTGAGCACCGGCCGGTTCACCTCGTAACCGAAGGTGATGTTGTCCAGCACGATGTCCCCCTTGGGCGCCTTCAGCGCCCGGGGCCTCTCCGCCTCCCGCACCTCCGGCACCGCATCTATGACCTCGAAGATGCGCTGGGCGCTGTTCATGCTGTCCGCCCACCAGTGGGGCATCCTCGCCATGGCGTTCATAGGCCCCTGCAGCTGCCCCACGTATCCCACGAAGGTGATCAGCGTGCCCAGATTCATCTCCTGCCCCGTGCCCTTCAGCACAAAATACACCCCCAGAGCCCACACTGCCATGGAGGCTATCTCTCTGGCCCCGCCGTACACCAGCTGGAAATAGTTCTGCCGGTAGACGATGGCTATCTCTGCATCTCTGAGGCGCCTGTTACCGGAGCTGAACCGCTGCACCTCCTTCTTCTCCTGACCGAAGCTCTTCACCACCCGGGATCCCGTGAGGTTGTCGTTGATCAGGCTGTTCAGCGACCTCTCCGCCCTGTGCCTGCGGCCGAACATAACCCATATCTTGGGCCGCAGGTAATGGTTCAGGGCAAGCAGCACAGGAAACATCACCACCACGATCAGGGCCATCAGCGGATTCATGACAAACATCACCGCCACGGTCACCAGCATGGTCAGCACATGCACCAGAAAAAAGGGCGCCCCGTCCACGAAGAACCCCGTGATGCGCTCCGCGTCGCTGATCACCCGGGTCATCAGGCTTCCCGTCTGCCTGCTCCTGAAAAAGCTGATGGACAGCAGTCCCATCTTCTGGAAAACATCCTTCTTCAGGTCACGCACCACGCTGGTGACCATCCCTGCCGTCATGACCCCCTGCAGGATCTGGAACAGCAGCATTACAAGCCGGGTGGCTGCCATGGTCAGCACCAGCAGAAGAAGCACGGTCACGAAGCTGCCCTGACGCAGACCCAGCGAGGTCAGGAAGGAGCTGTCCTTCGCCAGCACCTTGTCATATAGGATGTCGCCGTTCAGATAGGGCCATACCAGATTGAGCAAGGAGACTCCGACCACCGCCGCCAGCATCAGCGCAAACTGCAGCCGATAGGGCTTAAAATATCCGAATACCCGGAAAAAAACACTCTTCTTGTCCATGCAGCCGGGACAGATCTTCCGCTCCTGATCCGGGTACATCCTGCCGCATTTCGGACAATATTCCTCTGCCTCCTGCGTAAAGTCCGGCTCCTCCCCCCGTTTCATCTGCTCCACGCCCCGGACCAGCTTGGCTGCCTTCCGCTTCATGAGATGGGTGAACATCAGAAGACAGCGCTCCCGCTCCTCCAGCTTTCCTACCAGCAGATTGCAGCCCACGCCGTTCTCGATCCAGAGCCTGTCCAGCGTCTCCAGAGGGATGTACTCCGCTGTCCATCCCGCCTTGTCAGATTCGGAAAAAACGCCGCTTTCCATGGAGAGTCCCTCTTCCATGGATATTTCTTCTTCCATGGATAATCCCTTTTCCATACGAAAACCGCTTCCCCGGAAGAACCGGATGTCTCCTTCCTTCATGGGCGCCTGAAAAATGCACAGAAGCTCCTTCGTCAACACTATGTATCCGTCAGCAAAATTTCCCTCTCTGTCCAGATCCGTCTCCGCCGTATACAGAATGTCCTGCCGGCTGATGCTCTTCTCCTTCAGATACGCCTGCACCCCGGAAGGTATCTTTTCGGAAGACACCTTTTTGGCTGATACCTTTTCATGCTCCGTCATATCCACACTCCTCTGTCCGAAAACCCCTCTTTTTCAGGAAGCCGGTTCACGCCTCCCTATCCAGAAACCACTCTGTCTCTGCAAAATAGGCTCAAGCCCCTCTATCCAGAAGCCCAGCCTTCTCCGCAAAGCAGGCTCACGTCTTCTCGCCCAGAAGCTCCTCCACTTCCACGAAGCAGGCTTCCGTCCTATCCTCACTGACGGGATGATTGAAGTAGATCCTCTTTCCGTCTCTGGAAAAGGTAGGGTTCGGATGCACCTTTTTCTTCCAGATACAATCCTGAAAATCCTGCCCTCCAAAGGTAGCCACGGGCTCCACCTGCCCTCTCTTATATAAGAAAATATCCGCCGGATAGCCGGGATAGGCTCTGTCCCCCGTAAAATACTGCCGGTCTGGCGAGCCGTCGATATGGTTTCCTATGCCTCCCAGTGTCTCCAGACATTCTCCGTCCACACTGAAGCGCTGGATGCGGCTGGTCTCCATCTCGATTCTCTGGCCGTCATGGTACTGACGGGTAGCCATGTAGCTGTCGTCGTCGAACCAGAGCTGATGCACCGGCTTGTCCAATATCACATGAGTTTCTCCGGTCTCGATGTCAATGCATCCCAGAGCGCCGAATATGGGACAGTTGTCCACGCTCAGCCGCATCATCACTCTGGTAGCCGAAGGATTCAGCTGTACATGGCTCATGGACGTGGTCCATTCATTGGGCACACAGCCGTGTTCCACCACCATATTATAGACTGTCTCCTTGTCTGCCACCCTCCTGACCTTCCCCGTGGCCAGCTCCAGAAGATAAATGCCGCATCTGTCGATCTCCGGGTAATCGGGATTCTTTCCCAGAAAAGCCTCCGAAATGGAAAAGGGATACCAGCCGTTCTCCGCACAATGGCTCTCCTTTGCGAAAATAGGGCCGTACTTCGTCTCTCCCGTATGTATATTCAGAATTCTGAATACTGACAGCTTATTGGTACTGTCCCTGAACACGATATGATCCTCATCCACAAATGTGGCAGAGGGGCCGTTATGGTTGCCGCAGGTCACGGTGAACACCTTCCTCTGGTTCTTAAGCGTCTCCCTGTCGCAGACCCATATCTCCGTAACCCCTTCCGTGAGGCTCGGCTTGCGGGCATAGACCAGAAGCTTTCCGTCCGGACTCTCCGGCTGCCCTCCGTTCATCCCCAGAAGACTGGAGCCCTCATAGCTGCATATTTTCTTCAGATCGACTTCCATCCTAGCTTCTCCCTTCTGCATTGATCCCCTATTTTCTATTGTCCAAGACCTGCAACAGAAAGCATTTCATATTTTCTAGCCCAAAACCTATCATAGAAACCGCTTTGCGGTTTCTATGATCCAAGGTCTACAATCGAAAACGCTTCGCATTTTCTATTGTCTAAAACATATTATAAACATATCAAAAAAAATAGCAATGGACAAAAAATTGATATTTTCAGGTCTTTGCTCGGGCGTTTTTCTATTCATTTTTTGCTCTCTGCATTTACTCCCGCATAAAAACAACAGCCTCCGGCGGCCGAAACCACCGAAGGCTGATCGTTTCTCTCTTTCTTTTTACTTTCTCTCATTCAGGTAAAGCTGCACACGGTTCTCTATCATTTTCCGCACTTCGTCAATGCTCCGATCGCCGGAGAAATAGGTCTCGGCTTCCTCTATGATGATCTCGATCAGCGGCGCAGTATGGATAAGATGTGGTCTGGCATCCTCCAAGGCCTCCCTCAGCAGCGCTGCCCTCTCCTCTGTAAGCCCTCTCACATGCAGCTTTTCGTAATTATCCCACGAATCATAGTCCACACCGCCGTTGACCACCGCTTCATGCTTTTGGCACAGTTCTTCAAAGGCATTTTTGTTCATCGGAAAATAATTATAAATTGACCATATGCAATCTTCCGGTTTCACATAAAATTCGAGCTGTGCCTCTTCCCCCATCAGAAAACTCAGAAACTCCCATGCGCCTTCCTTCTTGTCTGAATTGGCATTGATGGACAGCGCATAACTCATTAAACCCAGATGGCCCCCGTCGTCCGCCATGTAGCCCACCGGAATCAGCCCATTCTCTGCAAGATACTCATCATCGCAGAAATTGTAGAAACTATGATACTCAATGGAGCCGCCGATATATTCCAGCTTCTTCCTTTCGTCGTACCCGTATCTTTTCGCAGCCTCCAGCAGCTTCTCGAACAGCTCCCCGCTGAAGTCACAAGTGCCGTTCTCAAAATCCACTGTGCCGCAGAGGCTCTCGGAGTCCCTCATGAAAAGCTTCAGCAGCAGTGAAGGCTTTCCCCACAATACTGCCTCTTCCTCATAGGCCAGAAGGCAGTCTACCATCTCTTCTATGTTGGAGATGCTCCGCTCCCCCACCACCTCCTGCTTCAGCCAGAACTGATCCGGCATGGCCACGACCCTGACTCCGTAGATTCCGCTGTCATCTTTAAAATCGAAAAATGCAGCCGGGAAAAAGTCCTCTTCATGGAAACCGGATGCATCCATGAAAGGGGTCAGATCCGCAAAGGCGCCCCTCTCCATCAGGCTGCAGACATCGTTTGCCGCTGTGTCCATAATGATGTCCCCTCCCTTTCCGGCCCCGATCTCCAGATCCGTCTGCTCCCTGAAGTTCTTGAGGTCAACGCTATCCCCCTTTTCCTCTATAACGATCCTATATTTCTTGCTCCGCTGGTTGAACTCCACCACTCGTTTTTCAAGCCATTTATCCATAAAGTGAAGGCGGAACACAATGATTTCCTTATCTGTTCCGATCTCGGTCAAATTCAGGAATTCCACCGTCCCGTCACTCCACAGCAGCTCGATCCTCCCGTCCTCCAGCACCCGGAAGTCCTCCTTCTTCCGATCATCAGCATCGACTGCCAGTTTAAATGTGGTTCCTTCAAAGGAAACCCGGTGCGCTGCCCTGCCGTCTATCAGGTTCACTTCCCATGCACCGTTTTCACCCAGCACAAGAAGCTGGTTGCCCTCAGCAGAGACCAGATCTATTGAATAACCAATATCTTCACCGGGAAAACTCTGTATATCCTCCAGCCCGCCGGAATCTGGATCCAGCTCTGAAAAAGTGTACCGTGTGTAGTCCCCGCGCAACACAATGAAACGCCCGCCCCCAAGCTGGCAAATACCTATGATGTTCCCATCCCCTTCTATCTCGCACTGAAAGACAACGCCCTCATAAGCCGAGATATCACCTGCAAGCTGCAGGCCTTCATCCATTTTCGGCCGAATAATACGTCTTGCGGACAGAAGAAAACAACTATTTTCATCGTCCACCCACCATTTAAATCCTTCAAAGAAATAATGATGGACATCCTCCATGAGGAGCTCCCTCTCCCCGTTCTCCCGGTGAAGGTACACTTGTCCTCCCTCTTCCGTCTCGGTTCCCCAGATCTGCAGCCTTTCCCCATTGCGGAGCTGGGAACCCAGATATATGTATCCCTCCCTCTCCGAGGCATCCATGTCTTCCCTCACGTCAGGCAGCTGTTCCGACTCCGTCAGGACTTCGTTGTATTTGCTCTCTGACTCCCTGTCTTTTTCGCCGCAGCCTGCCAGAAGGGTCAGCATCAAAGCAAAGATTCCGAAAAGTTTCAATACATTCTTTTCCATATATTTTCCCTCTTACATTTACATTTATAACTCCACATGGATCGACCT
>CANOFQ010000185.1 GCA_947565325.1 uncultured bacterium | reverse complement strand
GTAGAGCGCCACCTTGCCAAGGTGGAAACCGCGGGTTCGAGTCCCGTCTATCGCTTTTTTTATGCATGGCAGAAGTCCAAAGAATCGGATTTCTGCCATTTCTGTGTGTCTAAAAAGTTGTAGATGCTATAGGCAGCGTTTTGGCGCTTTAACTGTCCTCAGCAGAATTTCTTCTGCCGCCTTCAGAGGGCGGCTGTCCCCCTCCGCCTTTTCCGCCAAAGTCGTTTTTCTTGGTGGTGCTGCCGAAGCCGCCGCCCATAGTGTCGCCCATGGTGCCCATGTCAGAGGTGCTGAGCCCCGAGGTATCTACTTCAGAGGTGTCTCCGGAAAGCTGTCGGCCAACCGCTTCCGCCCGGAGCGTCATAAACTTTTCAAGAGTCTGTACACCGACACCGAATTCCTCTATCGTACAGAACTTTGTGGGGTCGCTCTTCACATATGGCTCCAGAAGCGCCTGCGTGTCCTTGATTTTCTGCACAAGCTGTCCTTCGGAAAACCAGCGGCCGATGAAGTCCGAAAATAGTTCGTGGTATTTCTGCGTATAGCTCTCATCGGAGAAGATCCATCCCAGCATGGGGCGGTCGTCCACGGTTCCGCCGGAAACGGGACTGTCGATGGAGGCATTTACCGAGCTGCCGGCATCACCGCCCTGAAAGGTACCGAAGGAGAGGTTATAGTCCCATGGAATCATGCTTAGCTTCCCGTCCTGCTCATACAGATAGTAGTTGTGGACTATTGTGCCGGTATAGCTGTCGCCGTTGCATACAAAATTATGTACCACAAAATAGCGCAGAACTTCGTCGATGTCCACTGTATTTTCAAGGTCGGCATATTCGCTGAGTTTTTTCAGGGACGCAATCAGCCGCTGTTTGTCAGAATCCGTGATTTTGGTTTTGGCATTGTCAAATATGTTGCTGTAGCTGTCCGGGTCATCGTCAATATATTTCAGCTTTACGTCATCGCTGCCCATACCGTCGAATCCGCCGAACCTGCCCATACCGCCGAATCCGTCCTTGTCGCCAGCGGGTCCTCCCGGTATATCTGAAAATCCATCTTTCGGAAAGTCCCCGCTCTTCGGAAAACTTCCACCCTCCGGAAAGCCTCCACCCTCCGGGAAGCCTCCACCCTCCGGAAAGCCTTCACCCTCCGGAAAACCTCCGCCCTCCGGAAAACCTCCGCTCTCCGGGAAGCCTTCACCTTCCGGAAAACTTCCATCTTCCAGAAAGCCTCCACCCTCCGGAAAGCCCCCGCCTTCCGGAAAACTGCCTCCCTGCGGGAAGTCTCCTCCTTCCGGGAAGTCCCCGCCCTCCGGCATCTGGGGCCAGGTTACATCGGACTGCTGGCCTGCCGACGAATTGCCGGGCGTCTGGTCTGCTGCCGGATTGTCCCGCTTGTCAGTACCGTTTTGCGGCATATTCCACGAGTCCATGCCGTCAAAGTTAAAGTCACCGAAATTAAAATTTCTGCCGTTGCCGCGCCCGCCGCCGAAGCTCATGCTGTCCGGCTTATACAGTTCCCCGCTGTTTGAGCCATAATTTCTTTGAAGGAATCCCTCCTCCACGCCCTCCACCGCAAGATACAGCCCCCAGTCCTCTCCGTTGACAGTGATATAGACATAGCTGCAGAGGGGTGCATCCACGCCGAAATCCCCCATCATCTGGTAGACAAGATAATCCTTCATCATAGTATTGTCCTGAATCAGATTGTTCAGGCTCAGCTTGTCCAGCCCGTGATAGGTTCTTCCGTTCTCGTAATGGTCGAATTCCAGCTTGAAGCTGTAGCGCTGGCTGCCCATGGAGCGGACGGAGCTTAACGAGGTATTTCCCTTTGCCCGGATGCCGATATTTTTGTAGCTCTCGCCGTCGATCACCACGGCGCAGGGACTGTATTCCTCGTTCTCACAGGTCTCAATGAATCCGTCCCAGTCATCCATCACGATATCGATAGTATGTACGGACGAGTCGTCGAAAAGCCTGTTCTCATAGCCCACGCTCCCGCCCGCCGAAACGATCCCAAGGGACGCACCGCTCATGAACAGAAGGGTCAGCGCCAGTGAGGCGACGATGGCGGCAACGCAGATTTTATTGATATGTCTGCTTGTTGACATGGCCCGTCCTCCTTATCCCATGTAATCTCCCTGATAGCTTACCAGCACTGCGCTTTTTACGCCGGGCATTTCAGACAGTGTATTGATCAGGTCTGTGTTATCGTCCTTCAGACGGATCTCAAAGTTGACCTCCACCATTCCCTTCTGGGCGCTCTTGCTCTTGACGGTGCACCTCTGTGTCGTTTTGCAGAGATATTCTTTTGCGGCTGTCTCACTGGCGTGCCCGTCGCAGGAAACCACTACAATATAGGGATTGAAGTGGGATTTCCGATTCACGAAGACGAGGAGGGTCACGCCGATGACTGTACTGCCGATGACGGCAAGAGGGATAAATCCCGCTGCCAGCACGATGCCTGCTGCGATGGACCAGAATAGGAAGGCGATGTCCAGCGGCTCCTTGATGGCCGTGCGGAAACGGACGATGGACAGAGCGCCCACCATGCCGAGGGACAGCACCACGTTGGAGGTGACGGCAAGGATCACGAGGATCGTGATCATAGTCAGGGCAATCAGCGTGACCCCGAAGCTGGAGGAATACATCACGCCCTGATAGGTCTTTTTATACACCAGAAAAATAAACAGGCCGATGCCGAAGGCAAGGATCAGGGCCACCGCCATATCAAGGATGCTGACCCCCGTTATGTTTTCCAGAAAACTGGATTTAAAAATGTCGTTAAAGTTCATGATGTGGATCTCCTTTCGTCTGTGAGGGATTGTAAAATATAGGTCTTGGTTTTCAACGCACACTGCCGAATCAGATACATAAACTGCGCTTATGCGTTATATCAAAAGCAGATTCTGCCTCCAACAGCGCCGCTGGGTGCAGCTCCTCCGGGGCTGGGGTCTAGCCGTAAATGCGGCATTGTGCATACTTTGAAAAGGCGCCCGCTCTTCTGCCGGGGAGCTGAATCGCATCCCGGATGATGTCCGGCAGGAAAGTGTTCCATTTCACCTCCAGAATGACAGGGGCGTCTCCGGCGGGAATCATGATGCAGTCCGGGTTCAGGAAATCCGTGCAGCCAAGGCCCGTGCGGATGTTATAGTCAAGGGTGACCCGGGTGTTTCCGGGAGTGTAAACGAAAGGCTCTCTCGTATAATCCACGATTGTTTTAGGACACAGCCCTCTTGTCTGCATCTTTGCATAAAGCTCCCGGACAAGCCCCTGTGGATGTTCTTTCATCCAGCTTAAGCTCCCGTCCACGATGGCCTGCGCTTCTTCGGCGGTGAGGGCAGCCGTCTGCTTATTGCCGAGGCTGTTCCACTTGCTCTTTTTCTCCAGATGAATGAGCCGTGTATCCATATTATAATAGCGGATGCGGAATTTTTCGCGCACACCCACCCCGTCCAGCTTTTCCCGCAGCGCATTGTCGGCGGGTGTATCGAAGTAGAGGCTTCTGATCCGATATCTGCCGTCAATGGCATAGGGGTCGCTTTTCATGATGGCCCCCAGACGTAGCCGGAGGGTCAGCAGATCTGCGTGACTGACCTCGTGCTTCCACTCGTGCCGATAGTCCATTTTTTTCCTCCTTTCTGCTGCCTGCGGCAGCACGGTCTCATATGCCTGAAGAAGACTTATCCTTAGTGAAATCAGCGGCTTCAGAGGTATAAGCCGGAAGGGAGCTTTCTTTCAGGCCCGCTGTCATTATAGGGAGGAAAACTTAAATACACTTAAAGGAAAAAATTCGGTGCAGTAATGTCTTATGAGCTCTGCAGGGGAAAGATGGCCGTGACAAGAAACGTTTTGCTCTCAGGGGAACTGGCGCTGATTTTTCCGTCATGGGAGGCTGCGATGGCCTGTGCCATGGACAGACCGATACCGTGTCCGCCCGTCTCGGAATTACGGGAGGGGTCGGCACGGTAAAAGCGGTCAAACACATGCCGCAGGTTTTCATCTGTGATCGGTGCGACGCAAGGGTTGCTCACGGTCAGGATCAGTTTGCGGCCCTGCCTTTCAGCGTTCAGCAGGATGCGGCTGCCCTCCGGCGAATATTTGAGTGCATTTTCCAGAAGAATGGATACCAGCTGAGAAATCGCCTTTTGGTTTCCGTATAGGGAGAGCATGGGCTGCACCTGACAGGAGAGTTCCTTGTTCTGGGTCTGTGCGAACGTCTGGAAAGGCGAGGCGGCATCAAGGATGACCTCGGAGACGGGAAACTCGATCATCTGTGGCAAGTGACGGGATTCCTCCATCCGTGCAAGATACACAAGGTCGTTGGTGAGCTCGGCCAGCCTCTTGGTCTGCTGCTGAATATCCTCCAGACATTCGTTCTCGCCCATGTCCATTTTCAGGACGTCCACATTTGCGCTGATGATTGTCAGCGGCGTTTTGATCTCGTGTCCGGCATCGGTGATGAACCGTTTCTGCTTTTCGTAGCTTTCTGCAACCGGACGGATGAATTTCCCGGCAAGGAGGCAGACAATGACGGCGGTAACGGTGTATCCCAGCAGGGACATGCCAATGCTGAATGCTGCGAAGCTATGATACAGATCCAGCTTCCGGCCGCAGTCGAGAAAAGTGATCCGCATGCCGGGCATTTCACGGGTACGGATATACCGGAAATTTCCCACGAATCCCCGGTCGCTGTTTTTGACGGCAGCTTCCTTTGCATACTGTATTGCTGTCAGATCGTCAACTGCATAGATCCGGCTTGTGTCTGTGTGAAGGATCTGTCCGGTTTCGTTTGCCAGAACCGAAAAAAAACGGCTTTCAAAGGGCAGCTCCGGCGACATGCCGGGGGGGAGCCGGAGGGGTTTGTTTTCCTCGAAATTGGGGAAGACGCCCTGATTCTGGGACAATAAGAAAAGAGTTGCGTCCGCCTCCTCTATTACGGCATTATAGTTGAGCAGATTCATCCCGGCCACGATGACAGCAAGCAGAAGGAGCAGCGCAGTCAGGGCAAGTGCGATAAATTTGAGCTTCAGTCTCCGGATCATGTCAGTTCCCCCAAAGAATACCCTGCGTTTCTGGATGCCTTGATCTGAATGTCGGCATGAAGGGCGGCCAGCTTCTTGCGAAGATAGGAGATGTACACCCATACCACGTTGATCTCCGCCTCGGAGTCGTAGCCCCATATTTTCTCCATGAGACGTTCGGAGGAAATGATGTGGCGGGGATTGGACATCAGGAGCTCCATGATCTGAAATTCCTTGTTGGCAAGCCGGAAGCTTCCGGCGGGAGACGACAGCTCAAAGGTTGACCGGTCCAGTGAGATATTACCCATCCGAAGCTTGGTGTCCACTGACGCCTGTCCCCGGGTCATGGCCCGGATCCGGGCCAGAAGCTCTTTTGTGTCGAAGGGCTTAGGGAGATAGTCGTTAGCGCCGCTGTCAAGCCCCAGAACCTTATCGTCGACCTCTCCCTTCGCCGTGAGCATCAGGACCGGAATCCGGTTTCCCGCAGAGCGCACCCTTTTCAGCACGGTGATCCCGTCCATTTTCGGCATCATGATATCCAGCACGGCCGCATCATAATTGCCGGACTGCAGATAGCTGAGGGCCTCTTCCCCGTCATACACCGGGTCAACGGAATAATGGTTTCTCTGGAATATAGTGACCAGAACCCGTGAAAGAGGGCGCTCGTCCTCGGCAAGCAATATGCGCATATCCTCGTACCTCCTTAAAAGCTTTCCCATGATCATAATGGATGAAGATAAAATGAAGTTTAAATGAAGTTGAAAGGGACATATATTTTTTCTCAGAGCAGTCCCAGACAATTATATCAAATAGGATTCAAATATGCACTTTGTTTTAAGGATTTTTGTCTGCTGACGGTTTCCGCACTTTCGGAAATATGGTAGAATGTAAGCGGATAAACAGCAGATGCTGCCGACCGGGCCATGATGTTATGACGGCGGCCAGAGGGGAATCACATTGCACATGGGGGTACATGACATGGAACAGGAAATCTTGAGCGGGGAATTGGCGGAATTGGCAGGACTGGCGGATGCCGTTGCTGGGGGAAGCGCTGTTAAAGAAAGCTTTGACAGGAACGGCAGTCCGGACGGTTATCTGTTTACGGGCGGGCCGCAGCCGGAGAAGGGGTTTCATTGCGGCTATTTCTTTTACCTGCCTACCACCCTGAGGGAGTCTCCCGTACTGATCGTGGAGGGTCCGGCGGTAGGTGAGCTGGGCCCCTTGGACAGGGCCTGCCAGATCGTCCTTGAAAAAGCGGTTTTTGAATTGTCGGAGGGAGGCTTTCCGCATTATCTTGCGAGAGTCTTGGGCTGCCCTGTCATGATGCCCCTTTTTCCCCGCCCGGAGGACGGAGAGGACAATATTTTCACCCATGCGCTTACCAGCAGGGCGCTGTCTGTTTCCGACGTGCCCATTGTGCGGGTGGATCTGCAGCTGATTGCCATGTTTCGCCACATTCAGGAGCGGTTTCTGGGAATGGGAGTCAATCTGAATGACAAGTTTATAGTGAAAGGCTTTTCTGCCGGCGGGGCCTTTGCCCATCGTTTTACCTTGCTGCACCCGCAGCATGTGCTTGCGGCCGTGGGGGGAGGGTGCATGCATTCCTTTACCCTTCCGCTGCGCACCTATCGGGACGAGACTCTGATCTGGCCCAACGGCATGGGAAATGTGGGTTTTGACTGCAGCTTTGATTTTGACTGCTATAAGGAGGTCAGACAGCTTTTTTATATGGGCGATCAGGATTTCAATGACAATGTTCCCTATGAAGACAGTTATACAGAGGAAGAGCGTCGGCAGGTCTATCGGCTGTTCGGAGAAGTGGCCATACCGGATCGCTGGAATCTGTACCAGAAGCTTGCCGCAGATCTGGGGCTCCATCGTATCGAATGCCGGACCCTCCATGGTCTGGATCATCGGCCGGGTGCGGAGATCCGGGAGTACATTGTAGAGTTTCTGAAGGACATACTTCCGAAGAGAGCGGAGTGAAAGGAAAACCCCGGTGCGGAGGCGCCGGGGTTTTTAGGTGGGCTGCATTCTTACGAAAGCCGGATCATTCCTTTGGAGGATATTGTGTCTTGTGAGATCATAGACCGGAAAATATATCTGCACTTGGCCTCCGGCCAAGTCGTTGACTATTACGAACAGATTGAAAATCTGGAAAATAGGCTGGACA
>CANOFQ010000184.1 GCA_947565325.1 uncultured bacterium | reverse complement strand
CCTATCTGGACACGCAGGCAAGAAGCAGACAGCTGGTTAAGGAACTGAAGGGCATCGCTTCCGTATACGGGGATTCCTTGGAATCCATGGGCCTGAACCTGGAAAACGACGGCACTCTTGCCATTGACAGGGATACCCTGAAGGAGACTGCCTCCCAGTCAAAAAACATCAATGAGACCTTCGGCTATCTGAAAAGCTTCTCCAATATGCTCCTTCGGAAAAGTAATCAGGTCTCCCTGAATCCTATGGACTATGTAGAGCGGGTCATGGTTGCCTACAAAAATCCCGGCCATAATTTCATCAATCCCTATGTGACAAGCGACTATACAGGGATGATGTTCGACGGATACTTCTAGTACCACCCTCAGCGATGGTCACTGTGTTTTACGAAGGATAAATTTTCGGTCTGCGTGAAAAAGGCTTCCCGTGGGAAGCCTTTTTCACGTAACATATCCCGGATCCCTCCTTCGGATCCGATTTCCTTTCCTGTCTTTTCTGCCAGTTGCTTTCTGCTTTGTCTTCTTCCTCTTCCTTTTTCTGCCTTAAGGATCCGCACCGGACTCAGCCCTGCTCGCTGTCCTTCTTTCCCTTTTTTCCCTTGGCCTTATACTTGTCGATCTGGCAGAAGTCCTCCATCAGATCCAGGACCTTGTCCCGCCCTGCCTGATTCAGCTTCAAATAGTTCTGCATCACCCGGTTCTCCAGCAGCTGCACCCCCAGACAGGCGTCCCTCTCCAGAGACGTGAAATCCACCGGATTCAGGCTCAGCTTATCACACATCTTAATGACAGTTCCATAGGCCATTCCCTCTATGCCACGCTCCAGCGCCGTCACCAATGTACTATAAGGGATATTCATCTGCAGGGCAAACTGACGCACGCTGCGGTATTGCTTCAATATTTCTCTCTTCAGAATTTCTGCTTTTGTCATCTCTTTATCCTCCATAGCAAGCATCGTACCTATTGTACAAAGTTAATATACGATTCCACGTTTGCCTTTGCAATAGCATCAACGTAAAATTAAGACTTTTTGAGACAAATTTTAGAATTCCTTAATAATACCCTCCCGGATATGCTCCGCCAGCTTTGCGGCTTCATCCTTGTCTTGTCTGACAGCCACCTTCATCAGACTCTTCGTGTCAACAAGAATCCCCTGTACCCTCTCGTAGGCTCTGTCATTGGCCTTCCACAAGCCCACCGCCTCTCCGGCTCTGGCTACGGTCACGCCGCCTCTCCCCTCCGCTGCCTGATAGGGCATCAGGAAGGCATTATACACCTGAAATCCCTCCCCGTGCCTTGCCCTGAACCACTTCTGCCTTACCACATGCTCCGCCACGTATTCCCCGTAGACGATCTGCTTGCTGATGGAAGACGCCCCCGGCAGATCCCTCGGTTCCTTTGTTATGCCATATTTATAGTACTTTGCATCCAGAACATAGATGCCTCTGTCATGCAGCATGACGGTGTCCGGCTCCAGACGCAGATTTCCGCAGGTCTCTCCCCCGATCCTCCATTCCGTTTTGGGAAAGTAGTCCTTCTTATTATCCACACCGTATACCTTGTCCACCAGCGCCTCCCAGACGTACTCGAACCGATACGTCCCATACCGGAACTGCTGCGGGGCCTCTCTGTCGCCCTGATACTCCACCACGGCCAGCATGTCCCGGAACAGCCGTCTGCTCCGGTCGCTGAAGGCACGGGCCAGCTTATCCGTCAGAACCCTGCGGAATAATCTTTCATTGTACTGCAGCCTGGGCCTGGGGGGCAGCTTTTCCGTGAAAAGCCACCCCATCTTGGAAAAGCTCTCATATACACAGTATTCATGGATCAAGGTTATGAGCTCATCCTCCCTCACGGCGCTCTTCTTTGTGACGAAATCAAGATAGAACAGCTTCCCCTCCTGCACAAAGGCCCTCTTGTTCCTGATCGTCCTGCCCCAATGGATCTTTCCCTGCCTTCCGGCCCCATAGACCGTCTCTCTCTCCCTATAATATCCCCCTGCAAAATAATCCTGCAGAATCGCCATATAGGCCTGAACGGGAAATGCGGTCACATTATAGTCTCCCGCCGGGCCGGGCAGTCTTGAATCCCTTTTTCCCGTGGCCGCCCCGATGACGGAGAGCAGCAGAAGAATGTCCCTCCGCAGCCCCTTGTCCCCGGCAGAAACGCAGAAGCCCAGAGGGAACTGTACGCTCACTCCGTCCTTCCCGCATCTGATGCCCACGAACGAATCATCGTCTTCGCTCACAGCCACGCCGCATCTGTCCCTTATGCCGGTCTCAGCCATAAACAGCTCCTCCGTCAGCTTCCTCTCTCCCATAGAGACGCATCTTGCGGTAGACCTCTCTGCGCAGGACAGCCTCCAGCGGATCCTGCTGCGCTTCCCCATAGGCCTCTATCACATCCTCCAGCGACCGGAACCGTTCCTGAAACACCGTCTCCCTATCCATCCGGAAGGCATCGTCCCACAGATACTTCAGCACCTTTTCCGGAAATCTGTCAGCGGCCAGCTCGCTGCGCCTGACAAAATAAGCTCCCAGACGCTTGTCCTCCGAGCTCGCCATGTCCCTGCCGATATCCGTCACCAGCTCGTTCACTGTCAGGGCAAAGGCTCCCCATTCAATCTCCGAGCCCTGAATCCTCTCATGGGCATGGCCGGCTCCCATGACGTCGTTTCGGATATGCCGCATGCTCCATCTCCTCTGGAACGCCGTGTCCAGAGGAGACACGTTCTGGTCCGCCGTGTTCATGGTGGCAAGGATCCACATATTGGACGGAATGCGAACCTTCTGATCCCTGTCGCCGTACACCTTTTCCGCAATGTCATAGCTGGTGACCGCATATTCGCTCTCCCCGGCCTCCTCCGGCGGATATCCGCCCTCCTGCGTCTTTCTGTCCAGCAGCTGGAACAGCTCTCCGAAAATCGCCGGCGCATTTCCCCTGTTGATCTCCTCTATCACCAGAAAAACCTCCTCGCCCGGCCTGTCCCACGCCTTCTTCAGCGCACTGGTGAAGGGCCCCGGCGTAAACTCATACCGGAGCTCCTCTCCCCTGAGCACGGGCAAAAGCTGTCCTATAAAATCCGCGCAGGTATAATCAGGATGAAACACCACTCTTTCCATGCGGTCAGGATCATCACAGTATCTGCGCCGTATCTCATAGCTCTTTCCCACTCCCGGCACCCCGTACAGAAGAATGTTCTCCCCTCCGGTGCGTCTGGGAACAGGGCCAGACCTAAGATCCGGCTCAGGTTTGGACTCTTCCGGAAGAACGCCTTCCACCATGCGGCGGCAGATAGTGCGAAACAGCTCCTCCGGGATCCGGGTCAGCTCCTCCTCTTCCAGCGTCTCCTCCAGCTCAGCCCCCACGGCGGCTCCCTCCGCAGTCTCCAGCTTCTTTGCGAACACCGGCAGCCCCTCCGAAAAACCCCTTGCCTCCAGAAGGGCGCTGACCCTTCCCACGGGCCGCCTCCTATATGCCAGCACCCCGTCCCCGGCACAAAGAGAAGCCAGCAGACCGCTCTTGCCCTGCAGCTCCAGCGAGAACCTGAATTCGCCTGCCCCGTCCACTATGGAAAAGCTGTCCACAAAAGAATCAACTGACAGAATATAATAATTCCTCACCTTGGCCCCTCCGTCTCCGTCACGTATTTTTTCCAGCTGCCAAACTCCGACCGGCGGACTGCCCCGCCGTGCACCCATATCTCCCCGATCTCCTTGGCAGAGTATAGGGTCAGGATACTGGCCCCCTCGATCAGTATGTCATAGTACTCTGTGTCCTCCGGCGAATCGTTTCTCTTCTTTTTTGCCCCGAGAAAGGGTATCTCCACCTGCGCCCCGGCAGCCTCCGCCTCTTTCAGAAACCGAAAGAGCCTCTCCGGTGTAAGAAGCTCAAAGCCATGCCGTGACTTCTGAAATACAAGTCTGTCCACATTCTGCCTGACACTCACGAAAAACGTGTCCTGCCCCAGCAGCGTTCTCTTCTCAAAAATGATCTCGTCCCCTGCGGAAAGTCCCTTGGCCCTATAGTACTGTCCCAGCCCCACGATCCGCTTCTCCCTTCCTATGGTGATTCTCGCAGCCACCAATCCCTCCGTGGCCCTGTCCGTGAAGACCACCGTCTGCCCCTTCTTGGGGAAAATGTCCGACAGGTCAAGCTCATTGGGCACCAGCACGTAGGTATCATGGGTTCCGCCCTTTCCCAGCTCAGTATTGTTCAGCTTCTTTACAAATTGAACGATCCTCACAATGCCTCCTTCCTATGCCATGTCCCAATGTCAGGCCTATTGAGCCATAAATGCCGGCGCTGTCTCTTACGTTTTGCTCTGCCTCTGTTTACATCCTATGTCTGTCCGCACTCTGCCGTTTCCATCCCGTCACCGCTTTGAGGCTGCTGCTTCTCCCGGCCTTCCTGCTCCAGACACTCCCTGACCACTCTGGCGATGCCTCTGGCCATCATCACGGGAACTGCGTTCCCTATCTGCATATAGGTCTTCAGATAGGCTCCCCAGAACAGATAGTCGTCCGGAAAGGACTGCACTCTGGCCGCCTCTCTGGGGGTCAGCGCCCTTATCTGATAAGGATGTATATGGGAATGGCAGTCCATCTTCAGATGAGCAGTGATGGTTCTGCAGGGTCTGTCCGCATAGAGCTTGTAATACTTATCCTTAAAGAAATGGTTCCGATGGGCATAGGGCATAATGTCCTTCACCTTCTCATCGGTGGCGTCGTCTCCCTGCTCCAGCCTTCTGTATATCTCATAGTTCACGTCACTGCAGTATCTGGCCTTGTGATTGAAGACATAGGGGATTCTCCTGCCCTGATTGATCAGCGCCAGATATTCGTTCTCGCTGTCCTCATATTGGTTCACATCGATCTTCTTCCCGCTGACATTGCTGTCTATCTCGTTCTGGTTCTTGATGCGGGGGGCCTCCAGCGGCTTGATGTCTCTCAGGGCATCCATCAGGATATGCCTCCTGACTCCCTCGCACTCCTTTCTGATTCTGGCGAAGATATCCGCCGGAGCGATCCCCTTCTCCCTGACCACGTCATCCCGCACACCGATGTAGATCAGGCGCTCCCTGCTCTGGGCCACCCCGAAGTCCTGTGCGTTCAGCATCTGGTAGTCCACCATATAGGAATAGACCTTTCCGTCCCTGGGGATTCTCAGCCGCTCATAGTCCTCCACCACCTGGCCTGCCACCTTCAGCATGCCTTTCACATTCTCCATCACCACTACCTTGGGGGCGATCCGTTCCACTGCCCCCACAAAATACTTATACAGCTTGTTCCGGGGCTCGTCGATGACCCTCTGTCTATTGGCCTCGCTGAAGCCCTGGCACGGGGGGCCTCCTACCACCACGTCAATCTCGCCGTCTATGTAGCTGCCTATATTGTCCAGGATCCCCTTGATGTCCCCCTGAATCAGTTTCTCCGAGGGCAGCTCCGGATGATTGTATTTATAGGTCTGGATACATACATCCTCTATGTCGTTGGCCAGCTTCACATGAAAGCCCTCCTGCAGGAAACCCAGACTCAGGCCTCCTGCACCGCAGAAGAAGTCAACCAGAGTAAGGCGGTTCTCACCCTCCGCCTCCCGCTGCTTTTCCTTCCTTCCGGAGTTGTACAGCTTCTCCACCAGCCCCCCTGTCAGCCGCCGGTTGGCCATGACGAAGTTCACCGCCGCCTCAAAGCCCTGATACTCCGCTCCGAGGAACCGCTTCAGCTCCTCCAGCTCTTCCCTATGCTCTATGACGCCTATGTCCCGCAGCTCCTCCTCATACCCCTCCTGAGGCCCCGTCCTCAGGGCAAGGCCGTTCTTTTCACAGAAGACCTCCACCAGCCTTCTGTATACCTGAATCTGTTCTATGAAAAACGCTTTTTCCGTCTTGTTCCGAAGCGCCCCCACCGGCTTAAATATCATTTTCCGCCTCCAGCAATCCTGCTTTTTCCTTGATGCATCCGGCAATGGCTTCCGCAAACAGCGGCGGCACGGCATTGCCTATCTGCTTGAACTGCTCCGTCCGCGGCCCCTCGAACACAAAGTCGTCCGGAAAAGACTGGAGTCTGGCCGCCTCCCGAACCGTAAAGGTTCTGCCCTGTGAGCTGTCCGGATGGATGAACTGATTCCCGTCTTTATATAAATGTGCAATGATCGTCTTTGATGGCATATCCCACCACTGCACCACATAGCTGTTTCCGAACACCCTTGGCTTCTCATGCCTCAGATCCGGTCTTTTCTCAAGCAGCTCCTGAAAGGTCCAGTGATTGCCGCTCATTGCCTTATATCTCTGAATGTCCGTCTCGTTATGGTTCCTCGCCACATGATCCCTGAGAATTCTGTCCTCGGGACGGCGGATTCTTTTGAGGAACGCATTGCCTCTCTCCGACACAAAGGCCATTGCCGGCTCTCCCTGTCCGGGCAGAAGAGGGGGCAGCTCCCCTATGGCATCCCGCACCGTGACATATCTCTCAAGCCCCGCCCGCTCTTCCTCCGGCATCTCCGGGTCATAGTGCGTCTTGCGGATGCCTTCGTAGATCTCCTCCGGTTCCGCCTTCAGATCCTTTCGCACACCGATGATGATCACTCTCTTCCTGATCTGCGGCACTCCGTAATTGGCAGAATTCAGAACGCTTGTTCTGGGATCCAGCTTCACCTTATACTTTTCCCCCAGCGCCGCCACCACCTTGTCCGCTATATGTTCCCCGCCGATCCTTGCCGTAAGCAGCCCCGTGACATTCTCGAACACAAACAGCTTCGGCTCATAATGGTTCAGCACCTTCACATAGCTCTCGAACAGAAAATTTCTGGGGTCATCCTGCATGGCATTTTCGTCCTTGGCCCGTCCCAGACTGGAATAGGCCTGACAAGGAGGGCCGCCTATGATAATATCCACCTTCCTTCCGTCCACTGCCTCCTCCAGCCTCTCGATGACATCCTCCCTCGTGATGTCAAGCTCAAGAACCGCCCTGTCCGCATCCTCATATCCATAATACCGCATTCTCGTCCGCAGCGTTTCGCACGCCGTCGGATCTATCTCAATATGGGCAAGCGCATGGAAGCCCTGCCGGTAAAAGCCTTCGCTGAGCCCGCCGCAGCCCGCAAACAAATCTATAAAGTTCATCTCTGTACCCTGCTTTTCGTAGCTGTCTTACATCTGCGCCATTACATCTGTCATGGAGCCTTCAATCCTCTGACCGCACCGATGTGCCTAGTAACTTCTCACAAATGACAAGTTATTT
>CANOFQ010000183.1 GCA_947565325.1 uncultured bacterium | reverse complement strand
AGGGACCGGGCTTGAGGTTTCGCATGTTGACCTGATTTCTTGCTTTTGGGTATTGACATTTCTGTGGGGTAGGTGTAAATTTAGAAGCACTTAGTAACACGTCGGCGGCTAAGTGATTTATCTTTTTTTATTCTTCATCTTTTTTACTGTATTATCTGTTAGGCCGGGTCAGGCCGTTTATCAGAATTGGGTTGTGGTATGACAGGTTGTGGCATGCGTATCTGACTGCCGGAGCGGGCTTAAGCTTTCGGATGCGGGAGACGGGGAGGTGCAGACATCAAGGTAGAAGACTGTGCTGTGAGAGAAGACCTGCTGCAGGAGCTGGTTGAAGACTATACCACCGGAAAGCAGCAGTCGCTGATGCAGATGAGAAAAGGGAAGCTTACAAAGGAGGAATTCCTGAAGGAGACGGCGGCCCACATAGCCATGTACTATGAGCTGGCGCCGGCGCAGAGGAAAAGGCTCCTGGATGCCTTTGAGAGGTATATTTTCGGGTATTCCAGACTTTCTGCGCTGATCGATGACAAAACAGTATCCGATATCAGGGTAGTGAGCCACGACAATATACGGATCAAGAGAAAAGGGCGGCGGATGGGAGCGGGAACCGCATTCTCTTCGCCGGAGGAATACAGACAGTTCATTGACTATATCGCAACAAGGAATCAGGTCAACATATCTAATCTGAACGCAATTCAGAGATTCACCGACAATGAAAGTCATCCGGACTTTATTCTGAGATTCACGCTTTCCATGCCTTTGGTAAACACCTATAACGAGCCGTATCTGTGCATCAGGAAGGTGCCCAGAAGCTTTCCCCAGATGAAGGAGCTGATCGGACAGGGGATGCTGGACAAGGGCACGGCGGAGCTTCTGGTCCGCCGTTTCCGGGAGGGCTCCACGCTGATCTGCGGGGGGAATTCCTCGGGCAAGACCACGCTTTTGAATGCGCTGAAGGAGACGCTGCCCGACGATATGGCGGTGCTGGTGGCCCAGCAGGCGGACGAGCTCACCACCAGGTTCCATCCGGACATGATGTTTCTCCATTCTCTGGTAGGGGCCGGGGAGAAGCAGGTGAATTACGGGCTGGAGGAGATCAGCATAGCGGGGCTGACCATGGATGTGGACTTCTTTATCATCGGGGAGGTGAAGGGGGCGGAAGCGCTGTACCTGCTGAACGCCGCCTACACGGGACAGCTGTGTGCAGCTACCATCCATGCGCCCTCGGCGGACAGGGCCCCGGATAAGCTTGTGGATTATGCGATGTACAAAAGCCGGTATTCCAGAGATGAACTGATGAAGATGATGGACTGCTTCAGGACGCTTGTGTTCATGGAACGGTACCATGTGAAAGAGATATTTGAGTGCTGCGGTTGGGATCAGGACCGCAGGGACCTGGTGTACGAAAAAATATATGGGAGGGAAGAAATTTGAAGGGAGTACTGTTTTTTTCGCTGCTTCTGGGGTTCTGGCTTCTTTTTTCCGAGATCAGGCTGCTGGAGCAGATGCGGGAGCTGATGCGCAGGACAAGGTGGGACATGGATGCGGCCGCAAGGCAGCGGGCGCTGGAGGACAGAAGAAGATTGCTGTACCTGCAGCAGGAGCACACCTTGCTCTATGGACTGGAGCGGGCGCTTAACTACAGCGGGCTTAAGCTGCGTTTTCCGGGGCTGACGGCAGAGCTGTGGATCGCAGGGAGCCTGGCGGCATGTGCATTTGTCTTTGTGTCCGCAGCGCTGGTTTCCGGCCTGTGGGGGGCGGTTGTGGGGAACGCCGTGCTGCTGGCGGGAGAGTGGGCACTGCTTCGGTATTTGAGGGCCGCCAATGTAAGGGCCGTCAACGAGCATCTGATGAAGCTGCTGGATTTCCTTGGGAACTACAGTATCACGGCAGGGGATGTGGCCGGTGTGTTCCATCAGGTGAGCAGGTATATGGAGGAGCCCCTTAAGAGCGCACTGGACTCCTGCTATTATGAGGCCCAGACCACGGGGGACACGGCCGTGGCGCTGCTGTCCATGGCGGAGAAGATCGAGCATCCCAAGTTCAAGGAGCTTGTTCGGAATATGGAGGTCAGCCTGCGCTACTGTGCGGATTTTACTGCGCTTGTGGCCGGCAGCAGGAGAAGCCTGAGGGAATATATGAGGGTCTCGCAGGAGAGGAAGGGAATGCTGCGGGAGGCGCTGGTGAACATGTCGCTGCTGCTGGGACTGTCCATGGTGGTGCTGCTTGCGGTGGGGGCAATGGTGCAGACGTCGGCGGCGGAGCTTCTGACCGGCACGCTGCCGGGGCGGATCGGGCTGGGGGCGCTGGCCGTGATAGCGGTTCTTTACATAGGGCAGGTGCAGAAAACGGTGTGAAGACAAAATGGACTTAGCTGCGGGGGAGGAATGCCAAAAGGAAACATAGAAAAACAGACGATGTGATCTTCGTGTCTGGCTGAGGTAACCTGGGGCAGGCATCTGACCGGGGAGGACGAGAATGGATGTGTGGATTGATGTGGGAGGACGGGAATGGTGGTTGCATATGGTTTGAGGCTGCTGCCGGCATGTGCAGGAGGGCTGGTGTTCGCACTGATATGGATGCTTTACAAGGAGGGCAGGGTTCACTGGAGGCTTCTGGCCGCCTGCCAGGAGCTGTCCGGGCTGCTGCGGGAGAGGAGCAGACAGTCCGGATGGTACCGGAGGAATTTGAGGTGGCTTATCCGGAACGGTGGCACCTTTCATTATGGCAGCAGCATGACCCCGGCAAAGTATCTTGCGGTGAGGCTCGTGCTGGCAGCGGCGGGGATGACGGTGCTGGGCTCCCTGTCGTGGGAATACGGCGCCGCTGCAGGGACGGCTCTGTTTTTCATGCCTACGGGGCTCCTGCTCTATCTCAACAGCAGAGACAACGAGAAGCTGCTGCCGGAGCTGAAGCTGGTTTTCCATGCGCTGGAGATACAGATCAGGGCCGGGGTCTATGTGATGGACGCTCTGGCAGAATGCTATGGCAGCGTGCAGGAGAAACGCCTGCGGAAGGCTCTGCTGGAGCTTGCGGGGGATATCGTCGTAAATGCGGACGTATATGATGCCCTTGACAGATTTCAGCAGAAATTTGACAACCGCTATGTGGATTCTCTCTGCATCACCGTGCTGCAGGCATTGGAGTCAGGGCAGGCGGTGGAGCTTCTGGGAGATATCGGGGAGCAGATCAAGGACATGGAGGAGACGGTGCTGAAGCGCAGAAAGGGAGCGCTGGACAGAAGCGTGACCTTCTACCAGCTGGGAATATTGGCCGTGGTGCTGGCAATCGCCTTGTATGCCTGCGTGACCTATATGTTCGGTGCGGCGGCAGGGTTCTGAAGGGTGTTTCGGTACAGCAGAGATCTGGAAAAGGTCTGGAACAGACACGGTGGCCGGTGAATGCTTGGAAGGGCAGTCTTCTGAAAAGTGTTCCGGGCGGCAGTTCTTAAACAAGATGAAAAGGAGAAGCATATGGAGAGAGAAATGGAAAGAAGTATGGATCAGGACATGAGCAGAGGCATGAACGGGAGCCTGCACAGATGGACGGCGGCGATGCGGAGTATGCCGGAAAAGATACGGAAGAAAGCGATGAAAAAGGAGCCGGGCATTGACGGCATCATCGTGACGGTGGGACTGTGCATCATTGCGCTGCTCTTGTGCGTGATCATGAAGGACAGCCTGAAGACATTCATTGAGACAATTGTGGGTTCCCTGACCAGTGAAGCCCAGAAGATCCTGACGGGAGTGATTCCATGAAAAGGCAAAAGGGAAGCATAGGGGATTTTATGTCCACGGGCCTCTGCCTGCTGGGGATGACGGCGGTCATGTTGGTGTACCTGGGCTGTGCCCGCCTGATCCAGACAAAGACGGAGATAAGCCAGATCGCCAGAAAATACATCCTGCGGATGGAGACTGCGGGGATGCTCACGGACGAGGACAGGTCTGCCCTTTTCGGAGAGCTGGAGGCGGCAGGGGCTACTCGGGTACAGCTGGAGGGCACTACCTTGTGGCAGGTGAATTACGGTGACCCCATCATATTGCAGATACAGGGAAAGATAGAGGACAGATATGATTTTACGGAAAAGAGGGTATCTACGGCGAAGCATTAGGCTCAGGGCCGCCTCCGGGCAGGCGGGCTGGTCCGCAGGGCTGTTCCTGCTGCTGTTTCTGGCAGTGTTCCTGCAGGTCTGTATCCAGATGGAGATCTATAGAACCACCGCACTGTATCTGGAGGATGCGCTGGCAGCATCGGGCCTTGCGTCGGCGGTGATAGATGTGGAGGAGTACGGCATATCCCATAGAATCCTGATAGATGATCCGGAGGAAGCCTACCGGCGTTATCAATGGGCCGTAAAGGGAAATCTGAATCTGGACGAGACATGGGAGGGAAAAGCGGGAAGCATCCTGCAGGGGCCGGTTCGGATCACCAACTATACCGTATACAATGTGTGGGAGGATTCGGTGATAATATACAGCTATGACGAAGCAGGGCAGGCCACCAAGCGGCAGGACTTCTCCGGGAACGTGACGGCCCCCAACGGAAAGGCTGTGGAGGCGACCTCTGTATACAGTGAGATATCCTTCAGGATAAAGGGAGTGCTGGGAACGGAGGTGGAGGCCCGGAAGGGGTGTCTGGTGGATGTTGTCAGGTGAGGGGCCTGACGGGAAGGATAAGCCGGAACAGAGATGAAAAAGGAAGGGCCGGAACAGAGATGGAAAGGAAGGGCCGGAACAGAGGTGGAAAGGAAGGGTCGGAACAGAGGTGGAAAGGATAAGCCGGAACAGAGATGGAAAGGAAGGATCAGGACAGAGATGGAAAGGAAGGGCCGGAACAGATAAAGACAGCAGGAAAATAAAATAGGCAGAAGCGGTACCGGGTAGAAACCAAGGAGCTGTTCATAAATAACTTTGTAGTTGGCGCAGAATGATTATGCAACGGCAAGGCGGAGGAAGGAGTCGATGCCGGGGATGAACAGTTCCTGAGAAGGAGGCAGGAGAGATGAAAAGAAAGAAGAGCGGGGACAGAGAGAGACTGTCCGGCGCAAAGATCAGGATTCGGATAGGGGCGGCGGCGCTGGCCGCAGCAGTGGCCGTGTTCGTGATACTGCTGCAGATAGAAAAGAGTGTTCTGGGGCAATACGAAAAAGAAATAGTCTATGTGGCGTCGGCTCCCATACCGAAAGGGCAGGTCATAGCGGAGGAGAACTTTTCCGGATACTTTACACAGCAGGAGCTGGATGTGAGATGCGTTCCGGAAACAGCCCTGAGACGGCCGGAGCAGGTCTGGGGAATGGCTGCGGTGTTTGACGTGGAAAAGGGGGTGTTGCTGACAAGGGGGATGTTCGAGGGGATGGAGGATGTGCTGAAGGGCATGACCGATCCAGTCATTGCCGGGTTTCGGGCGGAGGATATGTATCAGGTGGTGGGCGGGACACTGCGGGCAGGTGACAGGGTGCATATCTATTGCATTCAGGACGGAGAGGCGGTGCTGGCATGGGAAGCGGTGTACGTACAGCAGGTTTTCGACGCATCAGGAGGGAATATCCCGAGCGGTGACAAAAGCAAGACAGCCCAGAGGATCAATGTATATCTGGATAAGGAAGATGTGGGTGACTTTTATAAGAGTCTGGCAGAGGGAAGTCTGAGGGTGGTGAAAATATATGAATAAAGTGAGAAATAAGTTCAGAAATAAAATCACAAATAGGTTTAGAAGCATATTCGGAAACACATTTACAACTAAGCTTAAAAACAAATCCAGAGATAAATTCAGGACTCATTTCAAGAACAAATCAGAGAGAAAGAGGCGGCTGATTTTGACAGCGCTGGCTGTAGCGCTGAGCGGATGCGGGCAGGCGGATGAGGGCGTGGGTGCGCCCATGGGAGGGGATGTGTCCATGGAGGCGGGTGCGTCTGTGGGAGGAGGTGTGTCCATGGAGGCGGGTGCGTCTGTGGGAGAAGATGTGTCCATGGAGGCGGGTGCGTCTGTGGGAGAAGATGTGTCCATGGGGAAGGATACGGCTGGCTCTTGTCAGGTTCATGAGTGGGAATGGCGTCCTCTTACATCGCCCACCTGCAGCTCTGTATATGAGGTGCAGGAGGTGTGCGCCCAATGCGGTGCAGAGGGAGAGATGCTGACGGTGGGGCCGGATGATCATGACTGGGAGGATAAGGTGGAGTCGAACGGCAACTGCGTGGATCCCAAGGTAATCACTCACAGCTGCAAGGTGTGCGGGGCAAAACAGCCGGATACGGTCAGCTATGAGAGCCGGGCCAGAGCATTGCATGACTATCAGCCCTATAGCGGCTCCTGCGTGGAGCCTGAATATGGGGCAGTGGTATTTTACCGATGTGAGAAATGCAGCCGCTGCGGGAACGAAGTCAATAAAGAACAGACGGGATTTGAACTTCTTGGACAAGAGCGCAAAGACAGCGCAGAGCAGCAGAAACAGCGCAGAGGTGCAAGGGCGGCGCAGAGCAGCAGGAGCAATGCAGAGGCGAAAAGACGGCACAGAGTAATAGGAAAGCCGCAAAGGTAGCGGCTTGCATGACGGAGGGATGGCTTTGAGAAAATTATGGCTATGGATGATAGCGGCAGCGATGACAGCAGCAGGACTGATGACTGTCTCTGTCAGAGCGTCGGGGGCGGAAAAGGCATTTTACATAGAGACCTCTGATGACGATAGAATGTGGACAGTGGTGCAGGAGCCGCCTATAGGGGAGACGGAGCCGGGTATCCATGTGTGCTGGTATAAGCTCGACACACGGTGTCTGGTGGCTCCTTCCGCATCCGGCCTGCGGGCTCTGGGGGAAGGGGAGCACTATTATAGATATGACAGGACGGGGGAGGTGCCGGTGGGAGAATGGAGAGTAACAGAGCCTTATGTGTACTGTATCTCTATGAAGACAGAGCTTGCAGGGGACGCTTGTGGGATCCGGGAGGGGAGTCCCGACATTTGCCTGCAGCCTTTCTTTTCCGGATGGACCGCCTATTGCGCAGACTGCGGGGACTCCATACTGCGGGGGAATGTCTATATGAGCTACGAGGCGGCAAAAAGCCTCTCTGTCCTTGACGTGGACAAGGGATACTATTATCTGTGTCCCAGTATGCGCCCCGTCTGGGAGGAGACAGAATCCGGCAGTCAGGTCACACATTATGTCCGATGCGGCCATCTGAACAGATGCTGGGGCCCCAGACCCCATAAATGCAAGGAAATTTCATATAACAGATACCGTGTGGTATATGATGC
>CANOFQ010000182.1 GCA_947565325.1 uncultured bacterium | reverse complement strand
AGGACAAAGAGACATTAGGACACAAAAGACATTAGGACAAAGAGACATTAGGACAAAAAGACATTAGGACAAAAAGACATTAGAACACAAGGGTCATTAGGACAAAAGGTATCAGTACAAGAGACAGCATGGACAGGAAAGGGTATGAGCGGGAAGTAGGGAGACGGCATGGGAAAGGGCAAGATATCCGCATCCGGGCTGAACCTTTATTATGGCAGGAAGCATGTGCTGAAGGGAGTGAACCTGGAGATCAGGGCAAATGCGGTCACTGCCCTGATCGGGCCCAGCGGATGCGGGAAATCCACCTTCTTGAAATGCATCAACCGCATGAACGATCTGGTGGAGGGGACGAGGATAAAGGGACAGCTGCTGCTGGACGGGGAGGATGTCTATGACAGAAGGGTGGACACAGTGCTGCTGCGGAAGAAGGTTGGCATGGTATTCCAGCAGCCCAGTCCGTTTCCCATGAGCATCTATGACAATGTGGCCTATGGGCCGAGGCTCCATGGGGTAAAGCGCAGGGCTGAGCTGGACGCAAAGGTGGAGGAGGCGCTGAGGAGGGCGGCTGTCTTTGAGGAAGTGAAGGATATGCTGGATAAGCCGGCGCTGGGACTTTCAGGGGGGCAGCAGCAGAGGATGTGCATAGCCAGAACCCTTGCAGTGGAGCCTGAGGTACTGCTGATGGACGAACCTACCTCTGCGCTGGATCCGGTATCCACCCTTAAGATCGAGGAGCTGATGGACAGCCTGAAGAGGAGGTATACGTTGGTGGTAGTGACCCATAATATGCAGCAGGCTGCCAGAATAGCGGAAGACGCAGCTCTGTTTCTGGCAGGGGAGGTAATAGAGGCCGGGCCTGCGGAGAGCTTGTTCTGCAGGCCCAGAGACAGAAGAACCCAGAACTATATCTCAGGCCGGCTGTGGCAGGGGCCTTAATACAGCTCTGGGCATCATTTTGCCGGGGCTACGGAGCTCTTTCACCGGAGGTCCTCCGTCCGAAGCGATTTCATGGAACCGTTGAAGAGAAGCTGTCGGCTTGTCATTCGCTTGCAGCAGGCTCCTCCGCACTGTCTTTTTCTTCTGGGACAGGCTCCTCCGGCAGGGTGATGAGAACCTTGACGATGCGCGTCTGGTCTATGCCGTGGACCTTCAGCTGGATGCCGCCGGGCAGCGTAACCTCCTCGTTGTCCTCCGGGAGGCTGTTGAGGCATTCGATGATAATACCGCCTATTGAATCATAGTCTTCACTGTCCAGCTTGGTGCCCAGGGCGTCGTTGATGTCGTCCAGCTTCATGCTGCCCTCCACCAGATAGCTGCGCTCGCCTACCTTTTTGATCAGTTCCTTCTCGTCGGCGTCGTATTCATCCCGGATCTCGCCCACGATTTCCTCCAGCAGGTCCTCCAGCGTGATCATTCCCACGGTAGCGCCGTATTCGTTCAGCACGAAGGTGACGCTGGTAGTCTTTTCCCGAAGCTCATAGAGCAGGTCGGCCACCTTTTTGAATTCGTATGTATAGTATGCGTTCCGCAGGATGGACTGGATATGAAATTCTTCCTCGTGCTCCCGTAGGATGAAGTCCTTGATATTGACGAAGCCTACGATATTGTCCTGATCCTCCTGATAGACGGGGATGCGGGTGTACATGGAGTCCCGGAACACGGCCAGCACCTCCTCGTAAGAGCTGTCGATGTCCACGGTCACCATATTGATCCTGGGTATCATGATATCCTTGGCCCGGGCATCGGAAAAATCAAACACATTGTAGATCATTTCCTTTTCTTCGGTCTCAATGACCCCGTCCTCATGGCTCACGTCCACATAGGTGCGCAGCTCGGCCTCGGTCATGGTGGTGATCTTTTTGCTGGGATCGATGCGCATCATGCGCAGGATGCCGTTGGCAGTCTTGTCAACTATGAAGATGACCGGGGTGAGAAGCTGCATCAGACCATAGATTATGCCGCTGTAGGCGAGAGAGATTTTCTCGGAGGATGTCATGGCCCATGTCTTGGGAACGATCTCGCCGAAGAGCAGGATCACGATGGTCAGGGTGCCTGTGGCAATGCCTACCGGCACGCTGATGCGCATGGCGAGAGTGGTTGCCAGAGAGGAGGCCGACAGGTTTACGATATTGTTGCCGATGAGGATGGCGCTGAGCATCTTGCTGTAGTTCTCAAGGATCTTGTTCACCCTTGCAGCGCGCTTGTTGCCCTCTTCCTCCAGCGTCCGCAGACGTATGCGGTTGACCGTGCTGAAGGCGGTCTCCGCCGAAGAGAAAAAGCAGGACAGAAAAACAAGAAAAATCACTACTATAAATTGTAGGGCAGCTGGAACGTCCAAAGAAGTTCACTCCTTTATTGTTATATTTTGCGGTACATTAAACATTAATATACTATATCGAATAAGTGGTTGTCAAGTTCCGGGCCGCTTTCGCATATGATTTAATAGAAAGTTTATAGACGGACTGCCGGGGCGTGGAGACTGCAGGACATGTTCCGGGGGCGGACGAGGAGGATGATATGAAGGATCTGGAACGTGCGGAGAAAGCATCGGGGATCCCGGTGGCATTTTTGATGAAGAGCCTGCTCTTTTCCTACATACTTACCGTGCTGATGCTGGGAGTGCTGGCATTTCTGCTGTATAAGCTGCAGCTGGGCGAGAAGGCCGTTTCCATCGCCATCATTGTGATCTATGTGGCGGCCACGTTCTTCGGCGGCTTTCTGGCGGGCAAGAGGATGCGGAGCCGGAGGTTCCTGTGGGGACTTCTGGTGGGAGGAGCATACTTTATCATACTGGCGGCAGTGTCTCTCATTGCGGGAAAGGGGAATATCCAGATGGGAAATTCTTTCTTTACTACCCTTGCGCTGTGTGCGGGAGGCGGAATGCTGGGCGGGATGATCAGCTGAAAATGGGAGCCGGGCGGGCAGAACGAATTTAAAACGGAGAAAATGCGAAAAAACCCTTTTACAAAAATGAAATTTATGGTACAATGACTTAAGATTTCTTGTCTTAAGCTTTTTGCGAGCAGCGGATCCCTTCGCTGCTTAAACTTTGTGCGTTGGCTGTGCCGCAGCAGAGAGCGGCATGCAAGGGCATATAAGGGCGGAACCATAAAAAGGATACCATTTAAGAAAGGAAGAAAGGTATGAGTAAGAACAAAGCGATAGCGGTGTTGCTGTGCGTCCTTCTGCTTCTGGCCGGAGTCACCTACGTGGATCTGTTCGGCGTGAATGCGGAAGGGGACGGCAGCGCATCGGATGTGAACCTCGGTCTGGATCTGGCCGGGGGCGTCAGCATCACTTATCAGGTGGTGGGGGAGGAGAATCCCAGCGCCACGGACATGCAGGATACCATTGCCAAGCTCCAGAAGCGCGTGGAAGGCTACAGCACTGAAGCCATCGTGTATCAGGAGGGAAGCAACAGGATCAACATAGAGATCCCCGGCGTGAGCGATGCCAATGCTATCCTGCAGGAGCTGGGCCGGCCGGGGGCGCTGTACTTCATCTCTCAGACGGATTCCGAGGGGAACCAGAATTATACCCAGCAGTCGGTGCGGGGGGAGGACGGCACTTACGGCTATGCCTATGTGCTGAACAAGTCCATTGACCAGCTGCTGGAGGACGGCTCCATCATGCTGCAGGGCACGGACGTGAAGGATGCCCGGGCGGGCACTGTCAACGACAAGCTGGGAACGGTGAACGCTGTGGATCTGACCATGACTGACGAGGGCAGGGAAAAGTTCGCACAGGCCACCCAGAGGGCCTACGAAAAGGGAGAGTCTCTTGCCATCTATTACGACGGCGCAATCATCAGCGCCCCCAACGTGAGGGCGGTGATCACGGACGGCAGCGCCCAGATCTCCCCTATGGAGTCCTTTGAGAGGGCGGAGAGCCTTGCATCCACCATCCGCATCGGCGGGCTTCGTCTGGAGCTGGAGGAGCTGCATTCCAAGGTGGTGGGAGCCCAGCTGGGAGTGGAGGCCATCGACACCAGCCTGAAGGCGGCAGCCATAGGTCTGGTCATCGTGATCGTATTTATGATCGTAGTATATCTGCTGCCCGGCGTGGCGTCGGCCATCGGCCTATTGGTGTACGTGGCGCTGGTGGTTCTGCTGCTGAACGGCTTCGATATGACACTGACCTTGTCCGGGGTGGCAGGCATCATTCTGTCCATCGGCATGGCAGTGGATGCCAACGTGATCATTTTCGCCCGCATACGGGAGGAGCTTGCCACGGGCAAGACCGTCCGCAATGCGATAAAGGTGGGCTTCGACAAGGCGCTGTCGGCCATTATCGACGGCAACATCACCACGCTGATCGCAGCGGCGGTGCTGCTCCTTCTGGGGCCGGGCAGCGTGAAGGGCTTCGCCCAGACGCTGGCGCTGGGCATCGTGCTTTCCATGTTCACGGCGCTGGTGGTGACAAGGTATATTCTCTATGCCTTCTATGCGCTGGGGCTGAAGAGCGAGAAGCTCTACGGCGTGGGGAAGGAGCATAAGATCCTGAATTTCCTTTCCAAAAAGGCACTTTTCTTCGGAATTTCCGCAGGGGTGATTGTAGCCGGTTTCGTGGTCATGGGCGTGTACAAGGCAACCAGCGGGGATGCCCTGAACTACAGTCTGGAATTCAAGGGTGGAACGGCTACCACGGTGACCTTCCAGGAGGCCATGACACTGGAGAAGGCCAACGGGGAGGTGGCTCCCCTGATCGAGGAGATCGCAGGCGGCGCAGTGCAGATCCAGACGGTGCAGGATTCCAATGAGGTGATCTTCAAGACCTCTTCTCTCAATGTGGAACAGAGGCAGGCAGTCAACAAGATGCTGGCGGACAATTTCGGAATCGACGAGAGCATGGTGACGTCCGAGACCATCAGCTCCACGATCAGCGACGAGATGAAGTCCGACACGATTCTTTCCGTGGTGGTGGCAATCGTCTGTATGCTGATCTATATCCGGATCCGTTTCAGCGACATCCGTTTCGGCATCAGCAGCATCGTGGCGCTGCTTCATGACGTGCTGGTAGTACTTGCGTTCTATGCGGCGGCAAGGATTTCCGTGAGCAACACCTTCGTGGCCTGTATGCTGACCATTGTGGGATATTCCATCAATGCCACCATCGTCATCTTTGACCGCATCCGTGAGAACATGGGCACCATGACCCATAAGGAGGATCTGAAGGAGCTGATCAACAAGAGTATTACCCATACCATGTCAAGAAGCATCTTCACTTCCCTGACCACCTTCATCATGGTGGTGGTGCTGTATATTCTGGGTGTCACCAGCATCCGGGATTTCGCTTTGCCGCTGATGGTGGGCATCGTGTGCGGAACCTATTCCTCCATCTGTCTGGCGGGAGCTTTTTGGTATGTGCTTCGGGTGAAGTTCCCTCCCAAGAAGGAGAGCCAGAAACAGAAGTAGAAGTTCTGCCGAGAAGCCTGCGGGCCCGTCTTTTCGAAAAGGAGGCCGGGGACGGCAGGAAGGCTGTAAGCGAAGCATATCAGAGGACACCTTGTTCGGGCAGGGTGTCCTTTTTTGCTATAGGATCTGCCATATGTAAAGAAGAGCTGTGAGGATGGGGTAAGAAGTAAGATCGGAAAGTCAGGAAAGATGACTATGAAGAAGAGATGCCCGGAATCGGGAAAGAGAACAACAGGGGAACAAAGCTAAAAATAAAGAAAGAAAACCAGAAAAAGAGGAATACTGTATCATAGATTCTTGACGAAACAAGCGATAGATGGTAAGATAACCCGCAGATAGTACGAGATAGGAGAACGACCGTGGACGGCGGGGCCGGTTTTGAGAGGAGTCTTGGTCTGCAGGACGGACGGGGCATTCGGAGGAAATAGATATGTGTGGAGTATGTGGTTTCATAGAGGGAAAAGAGGGCATGGCGCAGCCCTCCAGAGAAGAGATTCTGGAAAAAATGATGGAGGCCATCTATCACCGGGGGCCGGACGACGGAAGACGCTGGATGTCGGAGACGGCGGCCATAGGCTTCCGGCGGCTCAGCATCATCGATCTGGAGAAGAGTGTCCAGCCCATGCTGAACGAGACCGGCGATAAGGTGCTCGTCTTCAACGGGGAAATCTACAATTACAAGGAGCTGCGGCAGGAGCTTCTGGAGGCAGGGCACCAGTTCAGGACGCAGGGGGACTCGGAAGTGCTGATCCACGGCTACGAGGAGTGGGGAGAGCGGCTGCCGGAGCGGCTGCGCGGAATGTTTGCCTTTGCCATCTGGGACGAGAAGGAACAGAGCTTATATGCGGCAAGGGATTATTTCGGGATCAAGCCCTTCTTTTACGCCCTCAGCGGTGATACGTTCCTCTTTGCGTCGGAGATCAAGGGGATCCTCCCCCACCCTGCCTATGAGAAGAGGCTGAACGAGGAGGCTCTGGAGCAGTATCTGTCCTTCCAGTACTCCGCTCTGGATGAGACCTTCTTTCAGGGGATCTATCAGCTCAAGCCGGGTCATTTCCTGAAATATGAAAGGGGCGGCAGGCCCCGGACGCACCGCTATTTCCTGCCGGAGCTTGCTCCGGAGACCATGAAGAAATCCAGTCGGGAAGAAGAGGACCGGTGGGTGGAACTGCTTGACAGGACCGTGGCTGAGTCCGTGGATGCCCATATGGTGGCGGACGTGGAGATCGGCACCTTCCTTTCGGGGGGCGTGGATTCTGCGCTGATCGCAAAGGAATTCTCCGGTTCCAAGGCCTTCACGGTAGGGTTCGACTACGGCGCAGAGAAGTTCAACGAAATTCCGCTTGCCAGGCAGCTGGCGGAGGAGCTCGGCCTGGAGCACAGCGGCAAGGAGATCACAGAGGAGGAATTCTGGGAGGCGGTGCCCAAGGTGCTGTATCATCTGGACGAGCCCTCGGGAGATCCTTCCGCAGTGGCGCTCTACTTTGTGGCCAGAGAGGCGGCCAAAAAGGTGAAGGTGGTGGTGTCCGGGGAGGGGGCCGACGAATTCTTCGGCGGCTACCGCATCTACTGCGAGCCCAATTCCCTGCGCCGTTACCAGAGGCTGCCCGGATTCCTGCGCCGGGGCATCGCAAGGCTGGCGGTGCGCCTGCCCAGGATCAAGGGCCGCAGCTTTCTGATCCGGGGCAGCATGCCGGTGGAGCAGCGGTTCATCGGCAATGCGAACCTGTTCACGGAGCAGGAGAGGAAGAAGCTCTTAAAGACACCTACGAAGGCCTTGTCGCCCCAGAAGCTGCTGGCGGCGGACTATGAGGACGCCAAGGGGCTGGACGACGCCAGCCGTATGCAGTATATCGACCTGCTCCACTGGCTGCCCGGGGATATTCTCCAGAAGGCGGACCGCATGA
>CANOFQ010000181.1 GCA_947565325.1 uncultured bacterium | reverse complement strand
CAGTTGAGCGCCATACGATTCAGCCTTGTTCAGTAAAGCATCGTACGCCTCGGACATGTTCAACAAAGCGCCATATGCTTTAGTCTTATGGAGAGTGAACGGCAGGGAGACATGATAGGCAGACATCATATGGAGACATCATCAGCGTAGATACACGAGAGGCTGACGGACAGAAATAGAAAGAGGATAAGATGCTGGTCAAAGCCACAGCTGAAGACATAAGAAAATACGGAGAGTTGGTTTATAGCCTTGCGCTGGATCCCGCAAAATCATGCTATCCCACTTACGGGGACGGCATTAAAACAAAGGCGGGTTTCTTTGATGCCGCCCGACGTGCCATAGAAAGGGAGACATCAGAGGTACTGCTGTTTGACACAGAAGAACGCATCGAGGGATGGGTTTCCTATTTTTGGGTTCCAGAGGACAGATATCTCCAGCTTGACGGCTTTAATATCAACCGAGGCACGGAGCAGGCGTTGGCAGAGCTGTTGGATAGGATCAAAACAGAGTTTGCCGGTTATACGGCATATTTCGGTTTTCCGGCTGATAACCGTGAGGCAGTGGCTTTTCTCCGGACACATGGCTTCAAATGTATTGAGCAGGACTGGAACCATTCTTTCTTTTTTGACAGCTACACGCCGAAGGAATATGATCAGCGTGTGGAGAAAATTTCTTGTGAGAATTTTGAAAAGTTTCGGGCGGTATATCACGCAGATCCCGAAACCTACTGGGATTGTGACCGCATCTTTGAAAGAATCGATGACTGGATCATCTTTGTTTACGGTCAGTCAGGCACCCCTATTGCCACGGTCTTTTTGACGGGCGGTGAGGAGTATTTTGAAATCTACGGAACGGAGTTTGCAGACGGCGTGTTTCAAGAGGCTGTCTTCCGTGAACTGCTGACAGCCTCTCTCAACGAGTGTAAACGTTTGGGGGCAAAGTTTTTGACCTACTTCTGCGGCGAGGAAGAAAGGCATGTTTTAACCGAACTGGGATTCCGGTGCGTCGGCCGGTATGTTTTGTATGTTACAGAAATCACTGCCGTTCCCCCAGATACAGCTCAGTGCGGTTTTCGATGATGTCTATTACTTCGCTCAGACTTTTGGTATCGTTGAAATAATCCGCAGCCTCCTGACAGATGATGTCGATGACGGGGGCACACCGCAGTGAGACAGCCTCCGGGGGTTCGGGGCCCACTTCTATGGCAATGCGAATGGTATCAGATCTTTCTCACCAGCTCCTTCACCAGTGCCGCGGAATGCCTTGCGGCAGCGGCCTCGAAGGTAGGATAGTCCATTTCCGCACTGTCGTCGGCCTTGTCGGAGATGGCCCGGATAATGACAAAGGGGATGCCGTTCAGATAGGCGCCGTGAGCGATGGAGGCGCCCTCCATCTCCGCACAGTCCCCCTGAAACTGGCTGATCAGGCGCTCCTTCACCTCTTTGCTGGAAATGAACTGGTCGCCGCTGACCACCCGGCCCAGCACCACGTTCACATCTGGATTGACCCTTTGGCAGGCCTCCCTTGCCAGAGCGGCCAGCCTTTCGTCCGCCTGAAATTCCCGGAAGCCCATCTGGGGCACTTCGCCGGGCTGGTAGCCGAAAATAGTGGTGTCCATGTCATGATGCAGCGCATCTCTGGAGATCAGGATGTCGCCGATGTCCAGCTTTGCGTTCAGAGATCCGGCCACGCCGGTATTGATGACATGGGTCACCTGAAACAAGTCTGCCAGAATCTGCACGCAGAGGGCGGCGTTCACCTTCCCGATGCCGCAGCGGACGATCACGACAGATGCGCCGTTCAGGACGCCCTCATGAAACTCCATGCCGGCCTTCGTCACGATTCTGGATTCTGTCAGTTCTGCCTTGAGCTGCTCCACTTCCAGCTCCATGGCTCCGATGATTCCTATTTTGCTCATTTTTTCCCTCGTTTCCGCAGAGAGGCTGTCCCCGCTGTTTTCAGCCGGGCTGTTCTCCGCTGTTTTCCTTCATTTTACCAGAAAAATTACCACAGCCCTACCGGGGATACACCAGCCTGCTGTCGTCTATATTGTACAGCACATTGTCCAGATACCTTTTTGCCAGATAGTTGGCCATGGGAAGGTTCATGTCCAGATAATTGCCGCAGTCCATGGGGGATGCGCCGGGAACCTCGTCCCTGAAATCCCGGATGAATTCGTACATCTGCACCATGAGGGGCAGGATGTCTCTGGAAGCATAATCGCCTGCCAGCAGCAGGTAGAAGCCCGTGCGGCAGCCCATGGGCCCGAAGTAGATGGTCTTGCTGCCGTATACCGGATGGTTGCGCAAGAAGGTGGCGGCCAGATGCTCGATGGTATGCACCTCTGCGGTGTTCATCACCGGCTCCTCGTTGGGGCTGGTCATGCGCAGGTCGAAGGTGGTGACGGTCTCCGTACCTACCTTGTCCTTTCTTGACACATACACACCGGGCTGCAGCCGGATGTGGTCTATGGTGAAGCTTGCTATTTTTTCCATGGTCTGTTTTCCTCCTATACCATTGTATTTATTGATTCCGTATCATCCGTCCTCTTAGTCGCCGTGACAGATAAGCAGAATCAGAAGCATCATTTCTCTTGTCGCCGTGACAGATAAGCAGAACCAGAATCATCATTTCTCTTAGTCGCCGCAACAGATAAGCAGAATCAGAACCATCATTTCTCTTGTCGCCGTGACAGATATGCAGATTCAGTCCCACCGTCAGTCCTCCGGGGGCACCGTGATAGGAATGTCGAAGCTGTGTTCCCAGCGCAGGCTTACGGTATCAGGGGCGCAGAGCCTGAACCGTGTCAGGTCGAAATCATCTTCCGATGCCCAAACCAGCAGCTCTGTGGCGTCTTCTCCTGACTCAAGAATAGAGTACCCAAGATTACAAGGCCCCGTCTTCCGTAGAATGGGGGCGTCCAGAGAGAAGGAAGGGGGCAGGAGACGGCAGTCGGACTGAGAGAGGGAACGCCTCTCGTAGCTTATGGTTATGAGCCAGTAGGAAAATCCCTCTTGGGCAATCTCCTGCGATTCAGGGATCTGTGCTCCCGGAACAGCATGAAGACTGCGGCATTCCGTCACGGAGATGACGGTGTCCAGCATCTGATACTCCCTTTCCTCCCATTGGCAGTCTCTGAGATTGACGGGGATGGAGAAGGAGGGTTCTAATGGTGCGTTCAGGATCAGGTAAGGCAGATGGAGCGTATAGCTTCCGGGCGCCACAGAGCCGAAATCCCATGTATGGAATTTTTGAAAAGAGGTGTGGCAGGACTCTCCGGGCAGCGCTGTACCGTCATCGGAGCTGAGAAGAACACTGCCGATGGAATGGAGCGCCACTGTCTCCGGGCCGGCAGCGCCGGAGGCATCCGAAGCCAGCGGATAGACGTCCACCAGAAGGCGTCCCTCCGCCCAATGGGGAAGGGCCAGCAGGCCGGCCCGTTCGCCTATCTCGCAGCTGTAGTTTTGCGCACTGTCAGGCGCAGACCGCAGAAAAGAGAGGCCGAACTCCGCCCCGGCCCAGCTGAGGGACATCTCCACGGTATGTTCGGGCTCCTCGGGAAGCTTAAGCTCCAGATAAATTTCAAAGCCTATGTCGAGAGCGGATGTGGGCGCCCAGATCAGAGAACAGAGATGAATATCACCGCCGTACTGCAGTATGGCCACCTCGGGAGGGGCGTCAGGTGCAAGGGAGGGACGCCAGAGGTGCGTATCCTCACTGTGAAAATGCACTGTTCCGGTCAAGAGGATCTCTCCGTTTATGAAAAAGCCGTTTTCTATGACGTAAGTTCCGGTCTCATTTTCCGCCGTGACCGCATCTGCTAGGGCGTAGACGGGGATATCGGGGGCGCTTACCGTTCCGAATCCGGGCACAATGCCGAAGTGGCGCAGAACGGCGTATGCGCAGGCGGTGAGCAGCGTCAATAGGATAAAACCGATGAGGAGCGCAGTGCGCAGCTTCCGCAGGCTCCGCTGGTGCCGCTTCTTCACGGTTTCGTAGGGGAGATCTAGGGATTCGGCGATCTCCTGAACAGTCATGCCGCCGTAATATTTCATACGGATAATTTCTGCATCTTCGGGACACAGAGAACGCAGTGCCCTTTCCAGATCTATTTTTATGTCTGTGTTTTGAATTTCGTCCCGGTCGTTTTCAATGTCCCCTGAGAGAGGCTGGGCAGTGCGGATTCTGTTCTTCCGGTATCGGCTCACGGCCAGATTTCGGGTGACAGTGACAAGAAAGGTTGCCAGACTGCCCTTGGAAGGCTCAAAGCGATCCTGATGGGCATAAAATTCCATAAAGACATCATTGGCACATTCTTTGATGTCCTCGGGATTTTTCAGATAACGCTCCGCTGTCTTCAAAATCAGTCCGGTATACTGCTCCACCATCACCGTCATGGCAGCCTGCGGATCCGTTTTGAGAAGGGCGGATATCTGTTCGTCTGAGACCGGCGCCCATGTGGTGGGCGCCGGTCTCAGGAAGTTGTCGTTTGAATGGGTAGACTGTTGCTCCAATCCTGTCAGATCCCTCTCTGCCGATATTTTATGCGGCTGATGCCGACGTAGTTGAGTTTAGCATAAGGAGGGCTGTTTGGCAAGCGGATTTACTTGTTTTTGTATTTGTGTTCCTCTGTGGAGAACACTTCTCCGTTCTCGTTTTTCTGTGTCAGGATGTATTTGTCCTCCAGATATTCAATGGTTCTGTATTGGTTGATTGATCCGTCTTCATAGTACCATGTCTCTGAATAGACGTTTCCGTCCAGTTTTCCGTCGATACAAGGTGTGCCGTCGGAAAAGAATGACTGTTTCAGAGAAGTCTTCCAGCCCCCGGGGTCCTGATCGGTCCATTCCTCATGGGACTGTACGGAGCCGTCCTCCCGGTAGGAGGTCTCGTTCAGCTTGTTCTCCTGCCCGTCATAAGTCGTCTCCTTAGAGGTACGCATGTTCCACCGGTCTTCGCCCCGCAGGCTGAGGCTGCGGAGCAGTGCACCCTCCTCGTTGTAAAAATTCTGATACCCCTCATCATAGCTGGGGCGGTATGACCATAGGGAGCTGACGGCACCGTTCTCATGATATTCATAAACGGTCTCCACCTTATCCTCATCGCCAAGAGTGTAGGAATGGTACTGCTTTACCTTTTTATACATACCGTTATCGTAGTATTCGTAGGCTTCTGCGCCGATATCGCCTCCGCCGAGGGTATATACGAAGCCCTCCCGTCCGGCCACGTTCCCCTTGTCGTCGTAATAGAAGAAGGCGTCTTCTCCTTCGCTTGTCAGATGGCACTGGGACAGAAGGCCGTTTTGGGTGTACTGGAACTCCAGATATTCATCGGAATCGCCGCCGAAATCTTTTGTGAGCCTCGTCAGATTTCCGCCGGAATCATAGTCATAGATGAATTTCCTGACAGTGTCGCCCAAGGTGTAGCTGAGGCTGACGATGCGGCCCTCGCTGTCATATGCAGGTGCATAGGCACCCTTATAGAGTCCTCTTTCAACATAGTCAACATCGGTCAGTTGGCCCTTTTCGTAATTGAAGGTGAAAACCGCCTCCTCGAAATAGTCTTTAAAGTAGAGGCGGGTGGTGAGAATATTGCCGTCCTCGTCATGCTCTCTCATCCACCAGTAGTCGGCATAGATGTAACGGCCCTTCATTGTTCCCTTTTCCGGCTGATAAGCTCTGTTGTAGAAATGGGAGCTTGTCGCTTCGTTGGTATCCGCTTCATAGCCATATTCCTCACAGGGAGTCCGGGGATTTTCGCCGTCAGGATCGTAGTAAGAAACATAGATATAGCGGTAAAGCAGGGCTCCGTTGGCATTGTAGGTGTTCACGGATTTCAGCAGTCCGTCCTCGTAAAGATACTCCAGCGTCCGATAGGGATTGCCGGTGGCTCCGTTGATCAGGACAGCCTTGGTGCGGTTTCCTTCCCCGTCATACTCCATCTGTACCGTCCCGGAAAGGCCGTTGGCGGCGCCCCATGTAAAGCCGGAATCGGCGGCGTTTCCCCCTGCCCCGCCGGAGGTGCCGTGAGAGCCGGAGGCAGCCTCTTCCCCGCCGCCGTCTTTTTTGCTTCCCCATGCAAAGAGTCCGCCGTCGGAGCCGTCCCCGGAGCCGTCTTTTTCTGCGCCGCAGGCGGCCAGGAGCGCCGCCAGCATAAGCAGACACAGGGATGCCTTGAGTCTGTTTCTTGTTTTCTTGGTTTTTGTGTTCTTCATGCTGATTTGTTCCTCCCTTTTTGGATGCCGGAATCCCTGCTCCGCTGTCTGCGTGACTTTCCGGAAACCGGAAACAGAAACCGTTTTAGCAGTTCTGCCTGCTTTTCGGTCCGGTGATTTCTGAGAAGCCCGAATCTGCCGGCCGAGATTCCGAGAACTTGTGATACGTTTCTATACATATATGTATTCGTGTCAGAAGGGCAAAAGGGGACACGGGGGGAATTTTTTTCCGGATTATTCTGCGCCGCAACTTCGCCTTGACAGTAAAAGGGGCTTTATTTATACTTATGGTAAGCAGTTTGTGGTGCAATGTTTTTGCTATTACTCGTTTCTTCTGTAGAACCTGTCCATCGGCATCATGCCGCAAACGAGGGAGGTGTAAGCATGAACCCCGCATCGATTCTGAAGTTTCTTGGTGCAAAGAAAAAGTTTGAGGACAATCATCCGAAGTTTGAGGCCTTTGTCCGCACAGTTCTGTCCAGACCTCTGGAGGAGGGAACCGTGCTGGAGGTCACTGTCACCAGACCGGGAGAGAAGCCCCTGACGGGGAACATCAGGCTGCAGCAGTCCGATCTGGAGCTGCTGGCGGAGCTGAAGGAGCTGTCAGAGCGGGAGAAGTAGAAGGCAGGTCTGACAGATGGGAAAATTGCGTCATGCTGAGCGGAGGCGCAGGCTCTGGGTGGACTTTGATGAGGTTCAACAGAAGCTCCGTTGCCGGAAGTAGCAGAAAAACAAGCCCGTCGCATAGGGCAGGAGAATAAAAATGATATATCTGTCACATTTTGCCTTTCCCCATATAGAGCAGGAGTACAGTTTCATAATGGAGATCAAGAGGACCTGCTACGATACGGTCTACCCCTTTCAGGTGGTGTCCAAGAGGGGGCTGCGTATGCTGGATCTGGAGCCGGTGACGATCCTATACGGCGGCAACGGCTCCGGAAAGACCACGGTTCTGAACGTGATCGCAGAGAAGCTGGGGCTTAAGAGGGACACTCCCTACAACCGGAGCAATTTCTTTGAGGACTATACGAGGCTCTGCGACTACGAGACCCAAGAACCCATTCCGGGAAACAGCAGGATCATCACCAGCGATGACGTTGTTCAGGTTCCGGAGGTTCAATATAAAATCGAACACGT
>CANOFQ010000180.1 GCA_947565325.1 uncultured bacterium | reverse complement strand
AGCACACGTAAGCCTATGCGGGAACCAGAGGAGGGGTATATCAACATGGAGCTGTCAGACCTGAACTTTTTACTTCGCTTTCTCCCCTTGTTCCTTCTGATTTACTATTTCTGTCCCATAAAGTACAGAAACGGGGTACTGTTTGCAGCCAGCCTATTGTTCTATGTGTTCTGCGGCTGGAAAAACACCTTGCTGCTGTTCTGCTCTCTGACAGTGAACTATGTACTGATACGCATAATGGACGGCAGGCCCCGGAATACGGCCTGGCGCAGGAGCTGGCTTCTGCTGGCAGTGTCCTACAACGTAGCTGTACTCTGTTATTTCAAGTACGCAGCGCCCTCTCTCCCTCCCGGCATCAGCTTCTATACCTTCACTCTGCTTTCGGCGGACATAGATGTCTATCTGCGCAGGGAGAGCGCCCCACGGAAGGCGACAGAATTCGGTGTCTACGGAATCATGTTCCCGAAGCTTCTGTCCGGGCCCATCGTCCAGTTCAAGGACATGGCAGGGCAGATCCGCAGGCGGGTCACCAATGTGCGGAAGGCAGAATACGGCCTTTCACTGATCATAGCGGGCCTTTCCTTCAAGGTTCTTCTGGCAGACTCACTGGGCATTCTCTGGCATGATATACGGACCATCGGCTTTGAGAGTATCTCCACCCCTCTGGCATGGATGGGAGCCGCCGCCTATTCCGCCCAGCTTCTGTTCGACTTTCAGGGATACAGCCTGATGGCCATAGGCCTCGCCTCCATGCTGGGCTTCGAGCTGCCCAAGAACTTTGATCATCCTTACCGGGCCAGAAGCATCAGCGAATACTACCGCAGATGGCACATCTCTCTGGGGCAGTGGTTCCGGGACTACCTCTACATCCCCCTGGGCGGCAACCGTCTCGGGCTTGTACGCACCTGCCTGAACCTTCTGGCAGTATGGGCGGTGACGGGCATCTGGCATGGCACCAGCGCCAACTTTCTCCTATGGGGGATGCTTCTGGGCCTTTTCATCGTTCTGGAAAAATGTTTTCTTGGGAGCTTCCTTGCAAGGCACCGAATCTTTTCCAGAATTTATGTATGGTTCCTGATTCCTCTGACATGGGTGATCTTCGCCGTCACGGATCTCGCTGATCTGGGAACCTATTTCCTGCGTCTGTTCCCTTTCCGGGGAAGCGGCATCGCCGTGAACGCAGGGGACTGGATCAGCCACGGAAAGGCCTATCTGCCCTTCTTTCTGGCGGCGCTGGCCGTCTCCTGCCCTCTGGCAGACAGACTGTGGGAAAAATACTGGAGCAAGCTCTGGATGAAGGTTCTTCTGTGTCTCCTTTTCTGGATCTGCGTCTATCAGATCGTGAACGGGCTGCACAACCCTTTCATGTACAGAAATTTTTAACAAGGCTTCAGACTTTTATCATCAAAAATAGCGTTCAATCCCGGCTGATTGCCATGCAGTCAATTACCCTATGGCAAGCTGTAGCGTATTAAGCCTTGCGGCATTAGCAGAACCAGTTGAGAAGCTGCTATTTGCTCCTGCAGGCAACAGCACAACGTCAGCGAAGCCGGCTTGACTCATTGCTGGCGGAAACGAACTATGCGAAGCCGGGGCGGACACCTTGCAGTCTGCCACGGCGAAGTCAATATACGGAGGCAATATAATGAAAAGACATCCTAAAACACAGAAGCAGTCACCTACCTTGTTGATCCTGATCATAGCGAGTATATTCTTCATCAGCATCGCATCCTCTGTCAGCGCCCATGGAATCTATCAGGAATATGATACCGAAGGAATTTCCCAGCCTGCGGCGGCTGTGCTGATGCAGGGGCTCTCACATCACGTCTACCCTTGGGACGCATGGGGCAAGGACTCCGGCTCGTCTCAGCTGGCCTCCCTGTCCGCAAGGCTGTCCGCCGGCACGGCTGGCATAGCCTCCGGCTCTCCGGGCTCCTCTGGGCTGGCAGGCGGTTCCGGCACGGCTGGCACCCCTTCCGGTTCCACACCAGATTCGGGCACCTCCGCTCCTCCCGATATCCATGAGACAGCGGATTCCTCAGATGCCAAAGATGCAACGCCTCCTGACGGGCAGCCTGCGGATCCCTCTGCCAAAGACGGGCTTCCCGGCGGGCAGCCTGCGGATCCCTCTGCCAAAGACGGGCTTCCCGGCGGACAGCCTGCGGATCCTTCCTCCCAAGACGGGCTTCCCGGCGGGCAGCCTCCGGCCTCCTCAGTTCAGGAGCCCATGCAGTATGAATTCACGCAGGTGGCACAGGATTATTTCGACGATGCTCTTGTCATAGGAGATTCCAGAGCCGTAGGCATAAAACTCTACTCTGGCTGGGACAACATCACCTACTATGCAGAGAGCGGCATGACCGTCTACAATATGTTCACCCGCAGCATCTCTCTCAAGGACGGCACCGAGACCACTATCGAAGAGGCGCTGAAGGAAAATACCTTCGGCAAGATCTATCTGGAGATTGGCATCAACGAGATGGGGACGGGTACCGTGGACTCCTTTATGGAGGCTTATGAAGGCGCAGTACAGCATCTGCGGGAGATGCAGCCGGAGGCGGATCTGTTCCTCTGCGGCATCATGTATGTCCGGCAGAGCAGATCCGAGTCAGACCCCATCTTCAATAATCCGGGCATCCGGGAACGGAACGAAAGGATCGCCGCACTGGCAGACCAGAACAGCATCTTCTATCTGGACATCAATGAGGTCACCTCGGACGCCACCGGGAACCTGAATCCCGACTATACATGGGACGAGGTTCACCTATTGGGCAGGTACAATGTGCTCTGGACCGAATTCTTGTCCAGCCACGGCATCATAAAGACCCCTTCCGAAGCGAACGCCCCACAGTGAAGACTGTGAGGCGTTTCTGCCTTTCCCTGCACCGCAGCTGCTGTCCCTGTTTTACATTTCCCAGCGCCGCAGCTGACGTCTCTGTTTCGTCATTCTGCCGTATCCCCGAACAGGATATCGTGGTTCACTGTCCTATAAAAAAGCCGCCTGAACTCCTCCGGATCTCTGGTCTGTCCCAGCACCCACATAGCCTTGGTCACCGTGGCCTCCAGCGTCATGTCATACGCCTCCATGATATGGAATCTTTCCTTGATGACCCTGCCCACCTGATAGACCTCCATGTCACTGCCCTCGTGGGTGACCTGCGTGGCCATCATCACAAGCTTTCCCACATCCGTCCACCTTCTGATTTCCTGAAAAAAGGGGATCTCCCCGTATTCCGGGAAGCCGCCCACTCCAAAGGCTTCAATTATCACTCCATCATAATATGGGAACAGACGGTTCAGCACCGCACCGTCCATGCCGGGAATCAGCTTCAGCAGCAGGATCCTGTCGTTCAGCTTATGGCAGAATACCGGCTCCTCTGCTTTCTCTTTGTCGTCAATATAGAACACCACCCTGCCGTCCCGTATCACGGCCACATTGGGATAATTGATGCTGGAAAAGGCGTTGTAGCTCTTGGAGCGCTCCTTCTTGGCCCTCGTTCCCGCTATCACGTTCCCCCCGAACACAATGTTCACGCCGTGGGCCCTCGGATGTGCGGCGAAGCGCAGGCTGTCCAGCAGATTGACTCTGGCATCCGTCACCGGCAGATCAATGGGCTTCTGCGAGCCGGTGACAACAATGGGCTTGGGGCTGCCCTGCACCAGATAAGACAGTGCCGCAGCCGTAAATGCCATGGTGTCTGTCCCGTGGCAGATCACGAATCCATCATAATCATGGTACCGTTCCTCCACCCGCCCTGCCAGCTCCAGCCAGTGCTTTCCGTACAGATTCGTGCTATCCAGACTGAAGGCCTGCTCCACGTCCACCCTGCAGAAGCTTTTATAGTCCTCCACATACTGCAGCAGATCCCCTGCCTCAATCCGGGGAGCCAGACCTTCCTCCGTATAGCCGGAGGCTATGGTGCCCCCTGTGGCTATCAGCAATATCCTCTTCATCTCTTCTGCCCTCTTCCTCCGCCCTCCGGCCAGTCTTATCGGCCCTTTCTCGAATCACCGTTTCTTCTCTCTGCTCTCCGGCCATCCCCGCTGGCTCTTTCTCGAATCTTCCGCTTTCGCCAGCCCTATCGGCCCTTTCTCGAATAACCGTTTCTTCTCTCTGCTCTCCGACCAGCCCCGCTGGCTCTTTCTCGAATCTTCCGCTTTTCGCCAGCCCTATCGGCCCCTTCTCAAATCACCGTTTCCTCTCTCCGCCCTTCCCGGAAGAACTGCCGGACTTCTTGCTCAGCATGACTACGGCCTCCAGCGACTCTGTGTAGGGGAACATGTCTACGGCCACGCACCTCTTTGCCTTATATCCCTTCTTTTTCAGGAACTCCAGATCCCGCACCAGCGTCTCCGGGCTGCAGGAAATATATATGATCTTTTCCGGACCTATCTTTGCCGCCGCATCCAGAAATGCCTCGTCGCTGCCGCTTCTGGGAGGATCCATGAACAGGACATCCAGCTTTGCGGACTGCTCCGCCATCTCCAGCAGGAGCCTTCCTGCATCGTTTTGATAAAAATGGATGTTGGACACTCCGTTGCGCTTGGCATTGCTCACTGCATCCCGAACCGCATCCCGGTTCAGCTCCACGCCGATCACCTCTTTGGCCTTTCCCGCAGCGATCAGCCCGATGGTGCCCGTCCCGCAGTAGGCGTCCAGCACCGTCTCCTTCCCCGTCAGCTCCGCATATTCCATGGCCTTTTCATAAAGCTTCTGGGTCTGGGCCGGATTGATCTGGTAAAAGGATTTCGGCGAGAGCCGGAAGGTCATGCCACAGAGCCTGTCCTCGATATACCCTCTGCCATAGATCACCTGCTCCCTCTCTCCCAGAACCATGCTGGTGTCACGGTCATTGACATTCACCACGATAGTAGTGATCTCAGGATGAAGCTGCCGCAGCGCCTTCACGAAATTATTCTTGGAGGGCATGACGGGGGATGACAGCACCAGCACCACCATGATCTCCCCCGTGGCATGTCCCACACGCACCAGCACATGGCGCAGCAGCCCATAGCCCGTATCCTCGTTGTAAGGGCGGATCTTGAAGGATTTCAGCAGCCCTCTTATGGACACGATAATCTCGTCTGCCTTCTGGTTCTCGATCAGGCAGCTGTCCACCGGAACAATACGGTGGCTCCTCTCCTCATAGATGCCGGAGACGGCATTGTGCCTTCTGTCCTCCCCGAAGGCCGCATGAACCTTGTTGCGGTAATGTGCAGGCTTCTCCATGGGGATGAGGGGCTCCGGTCTGCAGAACGGCTCCATCAGCCTCCGGAACCGGTCCGCCTTCGCCTCCAGCTGCTCCTGATAGCCTATATTGATCCATTTACAGCCGCCGCATCTGGCAGACACCGGGCAGAGCTTATGCCGCCCTTCCCTCGGGCCTGCCTCCTGCCGGGTTCTGGAAGAGGTATCTCTTCTGGCCCCTCTCTGGTCTTTCGGGGCGGTTCCTCTTCCGACTTCTCTTTGATCTTTCAGGGCGGTTCCCCTTCTGACCTCCGCATGGTTCTTCGGAGCGAAGCTTTTTCCGGCTCCCCCTTGGCTCCTTGAACCGGCGCCCTTCTCCGCTCCCCTCTGAGCCCTCGGCTGCAGCTCCCTCTCTGTTCTTTTCTGCGTTCCCTTCCCATCCCTTGACTTCCCGGATCCCGCTCCGCTCCGGCCTTCTCTATATTCCTTAGCCATCTCTCTTCCCATCCCTCACATTTCTCTGGTTTTCCAAGCTTCCTTTTTCAGGTCTCTCTGCTTCTTTCGCCTCTAAAACAAAGGAACGTCAAAGCGCTGTATACACGACTTTGACGTTCCTGCTGTATCGGAGTGGCGGGATTCGAACTCGCGACCTCCGCCTCCCTAAGACGGCGCTCTAACCAAGCTGAGCCACACCCCGTGACACAATATGTATTATACTGTGTTCCAACAGAAAAAGCAAGCACTTTTTCGGAATTTTTCTGACCTTTTTTGACTGCTTTTTAATTGTATATAAATTATATAAAATTGGTCTATGAGACGGGAAAACGGCTTCCCGTGCTTGAATTTGCCCATCTTTCATAGTATAATCGTAGCATAAGGTGATAGGGCTTATACAATGGAGATGCCTCTTCTATGGGGAAGGAACATTTGCAGAAGGCGCAGAAAACGCCCCGTGGAAGGAGAAGGATCCGCAAAAAAATTTAAGGAGGTCGGAGGCAAACATGATTACATGGAACAATTTGGACACCGTCCCTGCCTATCAGGAGCTGCGCAAGACGGCTCCCGTAAACCTGAAGGAGGCAATGGCGGGGGAGCAGGGTGCGGAGCGCGTAAGGAAATACAGCGTACCCATGGCGGCAGGTCTTGCCTACAATTATGCTGCGAAGCAGGTGGATGACGAAGTGCTGGCGGCGCTGGCAAAACTGGCGGAGGAGACCCAGCTTGCGGAGAAGTTTGAAGCTCTGTACAACGGCGAAGTGATCAACACCGGGGAAAAGCGCAAGGTGCTTCACCATATGACCCGGGGACAGCTGGGGGAAGCCGTCGTGGCGGACGGCGTGGACAAACGCAGCTTTTATGTGAACGAGCAGAAGAAGATAGCGGATCTGGCGAACAAGGTACACAGCGGCCAGATCACCAATGCGGCAGGAGAGAAATTTACCACCGTGGTGCAGATCGGCATCGGCGGCAGCGACCTTGGTCCCCGGGCCATGTATCTGGCTCTGGAAAACTGGGCCAAGGCAAACAATACCTTCAAGATGGAGGCCCGTTTCATCAGCAACGTGGATCCTGACGACGCAGCAGCGGTGTTAAGCGGCATCGACGTGGCCCATTCCATTTTCGTACTGGTATCCAAATCCGGCACCACCCTTGAGACCCTGACCAACGAGTCCTTCGTGAAGGATGCCCTGAAGAACGCAGGTCTGGACGCCTCCAGACATATGATCGCCGTCACCAGCGAGACCTCGCCTCTGGCAAAAAGCGATGATTATCTGGCCGCATTCTTCATGGACGACTACATCGGCGGCCGCTTCTCCTCCACCTCCGGCGTGGGCGGCGCAGTACTGTCCCTTGCATTCGGCCCGGAGGTATTCGCACGGTTCCTGGATGGTGCGGCGGAGGAAGACAAGCTTGCCAGGAACAAGGACCTGTCTGCCAACCCTGCCATGCTGGATGCCCTGATCGGGGTTTACGAGCGCAATGTACTAGGGTACCAGAACACGGCTGTCCTGCCCTATTCTCAGGCTCTGAGCCGTTTCCCGGCACATCTGCAGCAGCTTGACATGGAATCCAACGGCAAGTCGGTGAACCGCTTCGGCGAGCCCGTGGATTATGTGACCGGCCCCGTGATTTTCGGCGAGCCCGGCACCAACGGGCAGCATTCCTTCTATCAGC
>CANOFQ010000179.1 GCA_947565325.1 uncultured bacterium | reverse complement strand
TATCATGAAAAAAAAGATTTCTTTTATCGCAGTAGGGCAGGCAGAGAGGATTCTTGTGAAATTGTTTTTGAGAAGGTGGGCTTTCGCTATCCGGAAAGTGGGGCGACAGTGCTGCGGGATATCGATCTGAGGATTGCACCGGGAGAAAAGCTTGCAATCGTAGGAGAGAACGGCTCCGGCAAAACAACCCTGATAAAGCTGCTCTGCCGACTGTATAGGCCGACTGCGGGCAGGATCCTATTGAACGGGGTGGATATCTGGGAATACCCTTATGAGGAATACATCCGTAACATTGCCGCCGTATTTCAGGATTTTTCTCTTTTTGCATTTTCCGTCGCAGAAAATGTGGCTGCATCAAAAGTATACGATAGGGAAAGGGTATATGAAGCTCTTTGCCGGGCAGGTCTGCAGAAAAAAATTGACAGTCTGCCAAAGGGAATCAGGCAGACGATTTCCCATGATTATGAGGAAGACGGAATGGATCTGTCAGGCGGGGAGGCCCAGAAGACCGCCATCGCCAGAGCGATTTACAAGGCAGCACCTATCGTGATTCTGGATGAGCCGACGGCAGCGCTGGACCCTTATGCGGAAAAGGAAATCTATGAGCAGTTTTTCAGGAACTTAGCGAATGAGACCATGCTTTCCGTCAGCCATAGACTGTCTTCCTGCAGAATGTGCGACAGAATTATTGTGCTTCATGGCGGGCGGCTGGTACAGCAGGGCGGCCACGAGGAGCTGCTTGGCCAAAAGGGCGGAAAATACGCAGAATTATGGGAGATGCAGGCACAGTATTATTGCTGATCTCACTGCCGCTGAACTTGCTTGTGGATTCTGTCCGTGCCTCTTTTTGGGGGCCATATTTTGAGGGCAGCCATATGCATGAGAGTTTGTGCTTGCTTTTTCACGGATTTCTATCCATAATGATAGAAAAGAAGGATGATAGAGAAGAAGGATGGCAGAGAAGAAGGATGATAGAGAAGAAAGATGATAGAGAAGAAGGATGGTAGAGAAGAAGGATGGCAGAGAAGAATGATAGAGAAAAAGGCTCGGGGGATAGGCATGAAAACGCTACAGTTTGATAATCACGACACCAGAATAAAATATTATGAGCTGCTGCTGGAGAGGGATCTGGATGACCTGCCATGTATCCCCCTGCCGGAAGGATATAGGTTCGTCTTTTTCCGGCCGGGAGACCGTGACGCATGGATCACCATCGAGAGGTCGGCCAAGGAGCTTACGAGCTATGAGCAGGGGCTGGAGGTATGGGATAAGTATTATGGGGGCAATGAAAATGCGCTTCAGGACCGCATGGTGTTCGTGGAAAATGAAGCCGGAGAGAAGGTGGCCACGGCCACTGCGTATCATGACATAACCCATAGGGACACTTCCGGGGACGGCTGGCTGCATTGGGTGGCCGTGAGCAGGGCATATCAGGGCAGGGGGCTGTCCAAGCCCCTGATTTCCCATGTGCTGAACATCATGCGGCGGCTGGGCTATACCCATGCCAAGATTCCCACACAGACCACCACATGGCTGGCCTGCAGGATATACCTTGACCTGGGCTTCCGGCCCCTGCCCAAGAATGCGGTCAACAGCCGGGACGGGTGGAGGATCATCAAGGCCCTCACGGACCATGAGGCGCTGGAAGGGTTCGACGCCGCTTCTGCCCATGAAATTCTGACAGATGAGGTTCTGGCGGAAGAGGGGGAGGCGCAAGGGCTGTGAAGAAGCTATGCAAGCCCCTTGGGCTATGTAAGGGGGACACCATTGCCACGGTGAGCCCCTGCAACGGCTGGGCGGGAGACGAGGCGATCCGCTGGAAATATGAGCTGGGTGTCATGCGCCTGAAGCAGCTGGGGCTGAACGTGGTGCCGGCTCCCAATTCGCTCAAGGGCTCCGCTTACCTGTCGCAGAACCCTCAGGCCCGGGCAGAGGACATCATGTGGGCTTTTGAGAAGAAGGAAGTCAAAGCAATCATTGCGAACGTGGGGGGAAACGACAGCATAAAGGTGGTTCCCTATGTGGATCCCCTGAGCATCCGAAACAATCCTAAGATATTCATAGGCTATTCCGATGTGATGAATCTGCACATTTTATGCTACAAATGCGGATTGTCTTCATTTTATGGGGATAATCTTCTGGAGCCCATAGGGGAGGTCCGGGGCTGGCATGAATACAGCAGAGGGTGGTTTGAAAGGGCTTTGTTCGACAGTTCGCCCTTGGGGCGGATTGAGCCTTCCGGGGAGTGGGCCTATGGGGAGGTGGATTATACGGATCGTACATATACCAGATCCTATCATGCAGGAGGCGGGTACGAGCTGTTTCAGGGGAACGGAACGGTTCAGGGCAGGCTGTTCGGAGGGCATACCGGACTTATGGAGCTGGACGATACACCTATGAGGCTGGAGAAGGAAGATTTCAGGGACGCAATTCTTTTTCTGGAGGATATTCCGGAGTTTTTTACCGTTCAGGCGCTGCGGGAATTTCTTGAGGGGCTTGAGGGGATGGGGGCGCTGGGGGTTCTGAGGGGGATTCTCATAGGAAAAGTAAACGCAAGGGAGCCCTTTGAGGAACAGAAGGCCATGATAAAGGATTTTTTTGCAAAGAGGGGACTGAGCGCCCTGCCTATTCTGTACGGGGTGAATTTCGGACATTCTTCTCCTGTTTGTGTTCTCCCCTACGGCGCAGCTGCCGAGATAAACTGCGGGGAGAAGTCATTTTCTATTCTGGAAAGCGGAGTAAAATAATATTACTAAGACTTGTCTTTGCTTCTGCGCACAATGAGTCGAATGCCGCAAGGGTCAATGCCCCGTAGCCTGCCGCACTGCAAGATTGATGCCCCGTCAGCCTGCTGTGGGGTAATTGCCTTGGCGGTGGGCTCAAAAAGGTTTATAAGCCTGCTATATTAAAGCTTATGTGTTCATCTCGATACCGATGGTGGGGCGTGCAGCTGCTTGTGCAGTGGAATGCCGGAGCAGTCAGCGGACAGAAAGGGTGGGAGGATAGTTTAGATGAAGAGGCGTTTCATTTTATGTATGGTAGTGGGGGTATGGCTCCTATGCATATCTGCCTGCGGGAAGGAAGAAGCTGTGGACGGGGAGGCGCTTACGGCCCAGAGCGGGAGCGGCTCTTTGGAGGGCGGCCCGGGCTCGGGGCGGGAGGACGGGGCGAAGACGGAAAAGGCAGAGAAGGCATCGGGGGAGGGACAGCGGGTCGGCGGAGAGGATTCGGACGATGAAGAGAATTTGAAGAATGCGGGGGATCTCAGCAGAGCAGAGGAGTCTGAGGGTGCCGGAGCTGCACCTGAAAAGAAAAGCGGCTGCGGAAAAGAGGGCAGCGAGAAGAGCGGTGCTGCTTCTGAAGGAGAAGAGGGCAGCGGAGAGAGCGGCCCTGCTTCGGAAGGAAAAGAGGGCAGCGAGAAGAGCGGTGCTGCTTCTGGAGGGACGGACGGCAGAGGGGAGAGCAACCCTGCTTCTGGAGGGACAGAGGGCAGAGGGGAGAGCGGTACCGGAAGTCAGAACGGTGCAGTGCAGACCGGAACGGCAGGCGCTCTTTCTGTGGACGGAGCCAGGCTGGTGGACGGAAACGGCAATACGGTTCAGCTGAAGGGGATCAGCACCCACGGGCTGGCGTGGTATCCCGATTATGTGAACGAGGACTGTATTCGCCAGCTGAAGGATGAATGGGGCATGAACGTGTTCCGGCTGGCCATGTATACTGCAGAGTACGGCGGGTACTGTTCTGGGGGTGACAAGGAGGATCTGAAGGCTCTGGTGAAGGAAGGGGTGGGATATGCCACAGAGAATGACATGTATGTCATTATTGACTGGCATATTCTTTCAGACGGAAATCCCAATACCTATCTGGAGGATGCCAAGGATTTTTTTCAGGAGATGTCGGAGGAGTATGCCGATTACACAAATGTATTATATGAGATATGCAATGAACCTAACGGAGGCACTTCATGGAGCGATGTGAAGAGCTATGCGGAACAAGTCATAGAAGTGATTCGGGAAAATGACGAGGACGGCATCATTCTGGTGGGCACCCCGAACTGGAGCCAGTACGTGGAACAGGCGGCGGAGGATCCCGTTGAGGGCTATGATAACATTATGTATACTCTGCACTTTTATGCGGCCACTCATAAGGAGGACCTGAGGCAGGCCATGGTCAGGGCGGTGGAGGCGGGGCTTCCTGTTTTTGTGTCCGAATACGGCATCTGCGATGCCAGCGGCAGCGGGGGCATCGACGAATATCAGGCGGATCAGTGGGTGCAGCTGTTGGACCAGTACCAGATCAGCTATGTGGCATGGAATCTTTCCAATAAGTCGGAGACATCGGCAGTCATCAAGAGTGACTGTGGCAAGACCAGCGGATTTACGCAGGAGGATCTGAGCGATTCCGGAAAGTGGCTCTATGGTATGCTGGGGGCGCAGGGCTCTCTGGGCGCAGACACCGGCAACGCAGGACAAGGGACTGCCGGAAGCGGCGGGCAGCATGGGGCGGACACCGGGAACAGGGGACAGGAGGCGGCCGGAAGCGGCGGGCAGCATGGAACGGAGGCCGGGAATGCGGGACAGGAGGCGGCCGGAAGCGGCGGGCAGCATGGGACGGACACTGGGAACGCAGGACAAGAGGCGGCCGGAAGCGGCGGGCAGCATGGGTCGGAGGCCGAGGGCACGGGACAAGGGACTGCCGGGAACGGCGGCAGCACCGGGCAGCAGGGAGACTTGGGCCTTTCGGTGCAGCTGATCAATTCATGGGGGCAGGGCGGCGATTCCTTTTATCAATATACACTTACCATAACGAACCTCGGTGAGGCGGACGTGGAAAGCTGGACTGTGCAGATTGCTTTTAATGGGGATATTACCCTGAGCAACGGATGGAACGGGAACTGTCAGGTGGACGGGAATACGCTTGTGATCAGCTCCATGGATTATAATGGACATATCAATAAGGGCGGCAGTGCAGAGAATGTGGGATTCATCCTGCAGGGGCAGGAGGGACTGGCGCCGAATATATAGTCAATTAGCGCAGATTCTGCTAATATGCAGAACATATGAGGGCGGATGGCGGTCAGATGAATGGCAACAGAATCGAGAGACATATAGATGTTCTGGACGGAGTCAGGGCGGCGGCAGTGGGGCTTGTAGCTTGGTTTCACTTCTGGCAGCAAAGCTGGCTCACGCCCAGAATCCACATTCCGGTGGGCATTACAAAATATTTTGGCATCACGGGCATTAATCTGGAGGGCTTCGTGAGATACGGCTTCGTGTTCGTGGATTTACTGATCCTGCTCAGTGCTTTCTGTAATTTCTACCCTTACGCCAGATCCGTTCTTCTGCAGGAACCTTGGCCGGACACGAAGGAATTCTATCTGAAGAGGGCAATGAGGATCCTGCCCTCTTATTATTTCTGTCTGTTGCTGTCCATGGCTGTCAGGGCTGCAGAGGGCACATTCGCAGCGGACGGTTTTTTCTGGAAGGATCTACTGATGCATATCACCTGCACAGGGCCCCTTTTTCCGGAGACTTATCTGGGCAGCAGGTTCAACGGTGTGCTGTGGACGGTTCAGATGGAAGTGCTCTATTATCTGCTCATGCCCTGGCTGGCAAAGCTGTTTCGCAGATGTCCGGTTATGACCGCCATGGGGTTATGGGGCTGCGGCCTCTTTTCTGCCAATTACATTTTATATGAGAAGGCGGACATGATAAGACTCTACGGCAATCACATGGCGACCTTTGCGGGCTGCTATGCCAACGGAATGCTGCTCTGTCTGCTTTATATCACTCTGCGGAGGAAGAGGACAGAAAACAGATACACAAGACTGGCAGCCACGGGGGCAGTTATCTGCTGTGTGCTGTATTTGAGCAGGATGATGAGGCAGCTGGGAGCGGGAGAGCTGCAGGCGGTGCAGCTGGGGCAGCGATTCGAGCTCTCGCTGGTGTTTTCCGTCTTTCTCTTGGCGTTGCCCTTCGCCGGAAGAGGACTGAAATTTCTTTTTGCCAATAGGGGCGTGAAGCTTCTTGCAGGCGTATCTTATAATTTTTACATATGGCATCAGTACATAGCCGTGAAATGCAAGGAATGGAGAATTCCCTATTGGAAGGGGGACGTGCCTCCGAATATGACCGGCGACAAGGCGTGGATGTGGAAGTATCAGATACTGATCGTGGTTCTTTCGCTGGCGGCAGCCTTTGCCGTCACCTATGGACTTGAGAGGCCGGTGAGCAAGGCCCTGAGAAAACGCAGGGCAGAAGAGGGGCTTTGAGATCGGATGTGCTGCAGAAGTAGCTTCGCTTTGGCTTTGCTGGATTTGCAGGGCTTTGTGAGGCTGGGATTCTGCGTTTACGAGGCTCGCACTCCGCCCTTGTAAGGCTTAGGATCTGCATTGTTTATGGGGGGAGGGGCATTCAGATCCCATATGCCCGATAGAGCTCATGGCGTTTTTCGGAATCATGGGCGGCCTGAGCCAAATCTGTATACCTATGCTCCTTCAGCAGGAGCTGTATGAGCTTCGCAAGGCGGTTCTCTCCCTTAGTCGCTCCCTTTGCCTCAAGCATATCAATATATTCACACATAATGACACCTTTCCTTTCTTGCTGTCTCTGCAGCAGTTCTCCTGCCAGATCCGTGAACCGTCTATCGCCGGTAAGCGCCTCCATCATGTCACACAGCTCTTTTACATGCACAATCTGCTGGCTTTTACGTGCTTCGAAGTTTCCTTCGTTCAGATAGTCGGCTACGAACCCCATGTCGCTGACGAATAGTTTCCTTGTTTCTGGAGGCAGATTGTTCATATGATGGACAATCAGATGAATATCGTCCACCAGTGACAGAGCATCCTGCCATTTTTCACCGGTAGCCGGGACGCCTTGCACTGCTCCGTCTTCGGTCAACAGTCTATGCAGGCTTAAGGGAATGCGGGTTGTCCCTCTGCTCCATTCAAGCACACAGCTGATCACCGGATAGACTGGCTGCCCCGATTCCAGCTGTTCCCGGTAGGCTCCGCCCTCGTAGGATGCCTTCCGGAGTACCTGCCGCCTCTTCAGCTGAGTTTCGTTCTCGATCATGTACTGCGCTACGATTTTTCCATGCTTTACCCAGTAAAAACTCACATCGCAGAACTGGTCATGGCTTTTCCCGCTCCCTTTGTAGAAGCTTTCTGTGGGGGCACATTGCAGCTCTTCTGGCTTAAGCAGGATCTTGCCGTCATAATTCAGAACATTTTCGCAGTCCGCAAACACATCCGCATATGACATCAAAATTTTTTCGGTAACGTCTTTTTCTGCCATCGGCATACACCTCACAATCTGTTTTTATCGGGGGTGTTTCGGCAGAATAAAGCCATTCTCCCGAAATCCCCTCTATTTCTGGTATAGAAGCAGGGATTTTAAAATAAAAAAACCGGGCAACGCCCTAATC
>CANOFQ010000178.1 GCA_947565325.1 uncultured bacterium | reverse complement strand
AAGAAAAGGGACAAGAGAAAGAACAAGAAAAGGGACAAGAGAAAGAACAAGAAAAGGGACAAGAGAAAGAACAAGAAAAGGGACAAGAGAAAGAACAAGAAAAGGGACAAGAGAAAGAACAAGAAAAGGGACAAGAGAAAGAACAAGAAAAAGAACAAAACAAAAAACAGACAGAAAGCATCCCCCTTGCCCGGGCATGGGATATGCCTTGGGAAGAGATCCCTCTGGAGGAGAGCGTGGGCAGGTATGTGGGGGAATTCATCAGCCTTTATCCGCCCGGGACGCCGCTGCTGGTTCCCGGCGAGAGGATGACAACGGAGCTGTGCAGGAGAATCCGCAGCGCATGGGAACAGGGGCTGACAGTGCAGGGGATCCGTGTGCAGGAGGGCGGTTTGTGTGCAGGAGGGAATCCTGAGAACAATGCGGATAGTGGGAGCAGTCATGGAACCGCCGAGATATATGTCAATGCAATGCGGATGGTAGTCGACAGAGGGAAAGGCCGTCAGCACAGTGCTGACCTACTGACCGATTGAGAAAGAAGAACAGGTCTACCATAGGCTGTTTGGCAATCCTCCATTGGAAAAAGGCTATTAACACAGCGCTGCCCAATAACAATAAAATGAAAATAACAAGAATAGGAGAGACAATCATATGAGAAAGACAAAGATTATCTGTACCATCGGACCGGCAAGCGACAGCGTGGAATGCCTGCAGCAGCTGATGCTGGCAGGCATGAACGTGGCGAGATTCAACTTTTCCCACGGAACTCACGAGGAGCAGCGGATAAAGTACGAGAAGGTGCTGGAGGCCAGAGAGAAGGTGGGGCTGCCCGTGGCCACGCTTCTGGACACCAAGGGGCCGGAGATCCGTCTGCGGGACTTTGAAGGGGGCAAGGTGGAGCTTGTGGCGGGGCAGAGATTCACCCTGACCACGGAGGAGCTTCTGGGGACGGCCCAGAAGGCCACGATCACCTATAAGAATCTGAAGAACGATGTAGAAAAGGGAACCACCATTCTGATCGACGACGGCCTGATAGAGATGACCGTGGAGGAGATCAGGGGGGAGGAGATACTCTGTCAGGTGGTGAACGGGGGCTTCGTGTCCAACCACAAGGGAGTGAACGTCCCGGGGGCTGTCTTGTCCATGCCCTATATCAGCGAGACGGACAGAGCGGACATTCTGTTCGGCATCCAGATGGGGTATGACTTCCTTGCGGCATCCTTCGCCAGATGCAAGGAGGACATTCTGGAGGTCAGGAGGATCCTGGAGGAGCACGGCAGCGACATGAAGATCATCGCCAAGATCGAGAACATGCAGGGCATCCAGAACCTGGAGGAGATACTGGACGTGTCCGACGGCATCATGGTGGCTAGAGGGGACATGGGAGTGGAGATCCCCATGGAGGAGGTTCCCGTCCTGCAGAAGAGGATGATCAAGCTGGCCAATGAGCGGGGCAAGCATGTCATCACGGCCACCCAGATGCTGGAGTCCATGATCAAGAATCCCAGACCCACCAGAGCGGAGGCCACGGATATCGCCAACGCAATTTATGACGGAACCACTGCGATCATGCTTTCCGGGGAGAGCGCCGCAGGAAAATATCCCGTGGAGGCGGTGAAGACTATGGCGAGAATCGCAGAAAGCGCCGAAAAAGATATTGATTACTATGAGAGGATGTGCCGGGGCGGGAATGCCGGGGAGGCGGATATCACCACCGCCATCGCCTATGCCACCTGCTCTGCGGCCATGGACGTGGGGGCGGCGGCCATCATTACCGTGACACTGTCGGGCTTCACTGCGCAGGCCATCTCCAGATTCAAGCCCTCATGCCCCATCATCGGCTGTGCGGTCAACGAGAGAGTGTGCAGACGGCTGAATCTTCTTTGGGGCGTGAACCCTGTGCAGGTGAGCAGGGAAGAGACTACGGACGCACTGTTTGACGCAGCGGTGTCCGAGGCGAAAAAGGCAGGCTGCGTGAAGGCTGGGGACGTGGTGGTGATCACTGCCGGGATACCTCTTGGAAAGGCCGGGACCACCAACATGATTCACGTAGTTGAGGTAGAATGAGACCATGGGGAGCATCATATGTCTCATGGGAAGGAGCGCCACGGGCAAGGACACCATCTTCAAGAGACTGCTGGAGGATCCCCGGCTGGGGCTGTGCAAGATCATCCCTTACACGACTCGGCCTATCCGGGAGGGGGAGCGGAACGGCGTGGAGTATTTCTTCACGGACGAGGACGGATTTCTGGCCCTTCGGTCCGAGGGCAGGATCATCGAGGACAGGGCATATCATACCGTCCACGGCCTATGGCGCTACTTCACTGTGGATGACGCCCAGCTGCAGGAGGAAGAAAAAAATTATATTATGATCGGCACGCTGGAGGCGTACAGAAAGCTGCAGGCGTATTTCGGGCCCCGGCGGCTGGTTCCGGTGATGATAGAGCTGGAGGACGGCGTCCGGCTCCAGCGGGCGCTGGACAGGGAGCGGACGCAGGAGGCTCCCAGGTATGAGGAGATGTGCCGCCGCTATCTGGCAGACTGTCAGGATTTTTCGGAGGAGAAGATCCGGGCCGCAGGCATCTGCAGGCGGTTTCGCAACGATGATCTGGAGCAGTGTCTGGAGGAGATCCGGATGTATCTGACGGAGGCCGCCGGCGCATAATGTAATCAGGCTGCGGACTGGCTCATGAGCGCAGATCGAGCTGCAAAGGCAGGTTGGCTCATAGACGCAGATCTGCGCATAGATAGAAAATAGAGATGACAAGGAGGCAGGCATATGGAAATCAAGGTGGGACAGGTGAAGCAGAGCGCTCCGGTGGAGCAGACCGCCAGCGCCCAGCCCAGCGACGGCAGCTTCAAGTTCATGCTTGCCAGCCATATTGAGGAATCAGAGCTCCAGACGAGGCTGCAGGGCCTCATGGAGGAGATCACCGTGCAGGGGGACAGGCTCGCCAAGCGCCGGGACGTGAAGGACATGAAGCATTACAGGAGCCTTGTGAAGGCCTTCATGAACGAGGTAGTGACCCATTCCCATGCTTTTTCCAGAGAGAACTTTCTGGACAGAAGGGGCCGGCACAGGGTATACGGTATCATCCGGCTGGTGGACGAGAATCTGGACCAGCTGGCGCAGGAGCTCATGAAGGACGAGCAGGATCATCTGGAGATCCTGAACAAGATCGGAGAGATACGGGGGCTGCTGCTGGATATCTTTACGTGAGCCCGGAGGAGCATCTGCGCCGGGGACAGATATAGGATGGAAAAGGTTTTACGGCAGGCGGTACCGTGCAGGCTGGCTATAGAGCAGAGAGACGATAGGAGGAGGGCTGTTATGGCGGGATTCAAGGATATTTACGGACAAGAGCAGATCAGGGAGCATCTGCAGAACGCACTTTCCACGGGGAAGGTGTCCCATGCTTACATCATCAATGGGGAGAAGTCCTCGGGGAAGGAGTTCATTGCAAAGGTGTTCGCCATGGCCCTGCAGTGCGAGAGGGAAGGGACAGAGCCTTGTCAGGAATGCCATTCCTGCAGACAGGCCCTCTCGGCCAGCCACCCGGACATCATCAGGGTCGTCCATGAGAAGCCCAACACCATCAGCGTGGACGATATTCGCACGCAGGTGAACGGAGACGTGGCCATAAAGCCCTACAGTGGGAAATATAAGGTATACATCCTCAGCGAGGCGGAGAAGATGACGGCGCAGGCCCAGAACGCCCTGCTCAAGACCTTGGAGGAACCCCCTGAATATGCGGTGATCATGCTGCTGACCTCCAACGTGAACGCCCTGCTGCCCACCATCGTCAGCCGCTGCGTGACGCTGGAGATGAAGCCCGTTCCCGACGAGATCGTGCGGCGGTTCCTGTGCACCCAGCTTCAGGTTCCTGATTACAAGGCAGAGGTCTGCGTGGCCTTCGCAAGGGGCAACATCGGCAAGGCCAAGGCGCTGGCCACCAGCGAGGATTTCGAGAAGGTGAAGGCGGAGGCCCTTTCCCTGCTGAAATACATACAGGAGATGGACCTCAACGAGATCATCTCCGCCGTGAAGAAGATCACGGAGTATAAGCTGGAGGTCAGCGACTATCTGGATATCTGCGTCATCTGGTACAGGGACGCCCTTCTGTTCAAGGCCACCAGCGACGTGAACCACCTGATCTTCCGGGAGGAGCTGCAGGCCCTGCGCAGGACGGCCCAGAGGAGCAGCTACGAGGGCATCGAGAACATCATTAAGGCTCTGGACACGGCCAAGAAGCGGCTGGACGCCAATGTGAACTTTGAGCTGGTGATGGAGATGCTGATGATGACCATTCAGGAGAACAGCTGAGGGGCAGGCGAAGAGTATCGTCAGAGGAATAGCTGAAGGGCAGGCGAAGAGTATCATTCAGAGGAACAGCCGAAAGGCAGGTGAGAAGCGAGATTCAGAAGAAACAACGGCATATAGGAGAGAAGCCTGAAGCGAGAGTGCGGTCTATAGGAACGTTTATCAAAGAAAAGAGGGAAGCGCAGGGAATTACCGCAGAGCAGCTCTGCGAAGGGCTCTGCAGCGTCAGGACTGCATGGTACCTTGAGGGCGGGGAGCGGGAAATGAACCGTCCCCTGCAGGAGGCCATGCTGGAGCGGCTGGGCATAGGGGCGGAGGACTATGAGCGCTACCTAGACGATGCAGACTACCGGCGCTGGCAGGCGAGGCAGGATATCCTTCACTATATGGCCTATGAAAAGACGGCAGAGGCCGGGGAGCTGCTGGAGCAGTACCGGAGGGAATACTGCGGGAAGGGTTATCGGGCGGGGGAGACTTCTGCCGCTGAATACCATAGGATGGACAGAAATGAAGAGTTTGTGATAGATGTCAGTGTAAGGCAGGAGAGACAGTTCTATCTCTGTATGCTGGCGCAGCTTCGCCGGTACAGAGGAGAGCCGCCGGATGGGCAGGAGGCCTTGTACAGCGAGGCGCTGGAGCTGACCGTGCCGGGGGCGGAGACGAAGCCCCTCGGGGAGCTGGCTCTGTCGCTGAAAGAGCTCAACCTGATCTTGGAGAAAGAGCGCTGCAGCAGGATCCCGAAGCCCCGGCGGTATCAGGAGGTCATCAGCTACATCGAGAGGAGAGGCATCGATTCCCGGGGGACGGTCAAAATATATCCAAAGGCGGCATACCTGCTTTGCCGGTGCGTCTCTTCTAGGGAGGAAGAAGGAGAGGCGGGAGGCACAGGCGCTTTCGTGGGCACAGAGGCCTTGTCGGGTGCAGAGGCCCCAGCAGAGACCGAAGAGGCAGCAGAGGCGGGAATGTCAGGCCAGAAGGCGGAATGGGACACAGAAGAGCTCCTGCGCCTCTGTAACAAAGCGCTGGAGATCCTGCGTAGAAACGGGAGGATGTATTATCTGTGGGAAATTCTTGATATGCGGGGAAAGCTTCTGGATAATCTGCGCAGGAGGCTTTTCCGGCAGGAGGGAGGCGGATCCCGCCGCACCGATACGGTGGGCAGACTTCTGGAGGAAAATCAGAAGTGGAAGCGGGTGCTGGAGCAATTATATCAGGAATTCCGCATATCAGTAAGGATTGTTACGGACAGTTTCCTTTACGTGGAGAAAGGGGTAAGCTGCATCAATGATGTGATTCAGATCCGACGTCAGATGCTGGGCATGAGCCCGAAGGAGCTGTGCGAGGGGATCTGCGATGTGAAGACCCTGAGACGGCTGGAGAACCATAAGACCTCTCCACAGCGGGCCATTGTGAGGGAGCTGTTTGAGCGTCTGGGGCTGCCCGGAGAGCTTATCCGGACGGAGCTGGTGACGAAAAGCCCGGAGGCAAGGCAGCTGATGGAGCGCCTGCGGGAGAGCAGCAACCGCTACCGCCGGGAGGATATGGACAAGCTGCTGGAACAGATCAGGGAGCTGGTGCCTATGGAGATCAAGGCGAACCAGCAGGCGCTGATGCGGGCGGAGCTGAACATCCGACGGAAAAGAGGGGAGCTTGAAAAGGAAGAATATCTCAGGCTGATGCGGGAGGCTCTGGAACTGACTCTGCCTTATGAGGTTTTTTTGAAGGAGGGGGAGAAGTATCTTACCAAGGAGGAGCAGTCGTGTATTCAGAACATGATGATTGCCATGGATGAAGAGAGTACAGAACTGAGGATTTGCATGCAGCGCTTTGAGGAAATGTACAGCCATTCTTTTTTTGAAGGAGAACTGCGGGAGAATGCTATGGGGATGTATGATTTTATCATGGGATGTGTCGAAAGCAAATGGGGAAACATGGGTGAGCATGACAAGGCAGATTATCATAACCAGAATATTATAAAGGGATGCCTTAGATTTCGAAAACTATGGATGCTTAACGAGGGTTTGTATGATAGATGGTGGAACTATGCTGAGAGGAAGAAAAAAGGCATCCCTATAAAGAAACCGCTGAATGATGCGGAGGAGTTGACAAAATGTATTGCATTCAGTCAGCTGGAAAAAAGCGGTATGGAAAGATTTTATCAAAAAAAGCTCGGGCAGATAATAGGGAAAGGCTAATCTGTGCAGCAGTCTTTGATATTTTCATTATCGTTTTGAGGTCTGATCTCAGGATTATCACCTTTTCCCTTTCTGGGGGATTTGGGATCTGAGGGCGCACCCTCCTCAGTTCCGTCTTCTATACTGCCGTTCCTGCTCCCTGCCCCGTCCGTTTCCTGCCGGATCTCGGTTCCGCCAGAAGCAGGGAACATGGGCAGGGAAGTACTGGTGAAAAGCGCAGCGCATACCAGTGCGCCGCTGGTGAATTGTAGAATGTGTCGTAAAAGCTTGTGTTTCATACAGATAAACCTCCTAAAAAATTAAATATGTTATTATCTATTATCCTGCCTTTATAGTGAAAAAGCAAGGGACAGAGTTGTTCACTTTTTATGTGGTTTTTTGGGGGTTTTGTGAACAACTCTGTCCTTTGCGTTCTTTCCAGTATTTAGCTATTATGAAAGAGGATATCCGTTAGGCATTCCCAGCGCAGGGACATACTATTTGATGAAAAACTAGGAGGTTAAGTATGAAAAATTCTCTAAAGAAAGTGGTTAAAAGCTTTGGGGCGATCGTAACTGCAATTGCCATCTTTTTTTCTGGCAGTAATGTTAGCATTGTTTCTGCGGCTTATTCGTCGCCTTCAACGGTTTCTGTCAGCAAGCCAGGCTGGGGCATTGTTGCTATTGACAGCGGAAACTTGAATGTTCGTCAAACAGCTTCTCTTAATGCGGAAATAGTCGCTTCATTGCCTGCCAATAGTAGCATAATGATCGTGGGACAAGAAGGTAATTTCTACAAAGTTCAATATAATCTTGCAGGGAATTACGGCTTCGTCTCTAAAGATTATATAGAGTTTCGGCAGGAAGAATATTACCTTAAGGTAAATAATATTTCTGGAAATGTGAATATGCGTTTTTATGCCTCTACTGATGCAGCTATAGTTGGCAAAG
>CANOFQ010000177.1 GCA_947565325.1 uncultured bacterium | reverse complement strand
TCTGTCTCACTAATATTGTACAAATCGACAAAACGTTTTTGGAAGTCCTCATCCCCCATTTCCGCATAGCCGCTCAGCACCTGAATATGATTCCGGTAATCATGCCTCCACCCTCTGGTCTGGCGGTACATGTTCTCCACCTCTGCGTAATGGGCCGCAAGCAGGCTGTTCTGGTACTCTGCTATCCTCTTGTCTATCAGCCTGTCCAGAAACCGCATCCTCTTTCTGCCCCCTTTTCCCGCTGAACCCCAAAAGATCAAAAATACCTTATCAGCGCCTGATTCAGCCCCTCATACAGCTTTCTGGACAAGGGCAGCGCCGTGCCGTCCTTCAGCATGACCTCTGCCCTCGTGATCTTTTTCACGAAGCGCAGATTGACGATATAGGAGCGGTGTATTTTATAAAAACTGTCATCCAGCTCCTTGACCAGCTCGCTGAGAGAGCGCTTCACGCTGTACTCCTCGGCGGCATGTAGGGTGACATAATTCTTCATTGCCTCCAGATACCGGATCTCATACAGCGGCAGACGCAGGACGCCATCCGGCAGAGAGAGCAACAAGGCGTTTTCTCTGTTCTTCAGGCGCACCGCCGCCCGATCCAGCACCGCATCCAGTTTTTCCCCCGTCACCGGCTTGATCAGATAATGAAGGGCCTCCACATCGTACCCTTCCGCAATATATTCCATATATCCGGTGAGAAAAACGATCTGAAGCCCTGCTCCTATCTGCCGCAGACGCTTTGCCAGCTCTACTCCGCTCATACCTTCCATCTCAATGTCAAGGAACAGCACGTCCACGGTGTTGCTCTCTTCGTAGGCAAAGAGAAACGCTTCAGCGGAAGGGTACTCATCGATCTGCAGCAGGATCCCCGCCCTGCTGCTCCATTCCCTGATCAGCCCGGCCACATAAGCCCTGTCCGCCGAGCTGTCGTCACACACTGCGAAGCGGTACATTATCTGGAATCTCCCATAAAGAACAGAGCGATGGTGCCCGGACCCGAATGGGCGCCGATGGTAGGGCCGATGTTGTTGATCATGAAATGTTCACAGCCGAAACGCGTCTTTATCTGATCCCTGACATATTCCGCATCCTCCAGGGCGTCCCCATGGCTTATGAACACCATGTCATCCTTGTTCTCCTGCGCCCATGAGCCCATCTTCTCTCCCATGTAATCGACCAGCGCATTCAGGGACTTCCTTCTGCCCCGCACCTTTCCGATAACGATCAAATGTCCTTCGCTGTCTACATGGAGCTTGGGCTTGATGGAAACCAGCGTCCCGATCACAGCCGCCGTTCTGCTGACCCTGCCTCCCCGGTAGAGATGGAACAGATCGTCCACTGTGAACACATGAACCAAGTTCTGCACATGCTCCTCCATCCAGCGGGCAGTCTCCTCCATGGATTTTCCCTGCTCCCTCAGCCGCACCGCCTTGTGCACGAACAAGCCCTCTCCCATGGAGGCGCAGAGGCTGTCCACGACAATGATCTTCACGTCAGGATGCTCCTCCATGATCTCCTGAGCAGCCATGCGAAGATTGGCGCAGGTCCCGCTGAGCCCTGAGGAGAACGCCAGATGCAGGATTTCCTTGTCCGTCCTGATGTACTCCTCAAAATATTCTCTGGCCTCCGCCGGGTTGATCTGGGAGGTGGTTGGCATCTTGCCCTCGTCCCTCATCATGGAGTAGAACTCCTTCCAGTCAAGTTCCTTGTCTCTCCCGTATGTGACACCGTCCAATATGTAGCTTATGGGCATGCAGCCTATATTATGTTCCTTTAAGTATTCTGCAGGCAAATCCGCAGTGCTGTCTGTCAAAATCTTAAACATCACTTATCCTCCTCAAATTCCCTGAATCCTTCTGCCGGTCCTCTTGTCCTTCGTCCTGCGCACATAGAATCAAAAAGGCGAAACAATGTCCTTCTGTTTCGATATTATACCACGCTTACATGCATACAGCAAGACCCCGTTTTTTGACCGTTTTCTGAACCTTTTTCCGAATCCCAGTCTCATGGCTCTCACTCATGAAGACAGTTTTTTTGTTTGCAGTTTTTCTTTGTTTGTATTTTTGTTTGCAGTTTTTCTTTGTTTGTATTTTTGTTTGCAGTTTTTCTTTGTTTGTATTTTTTGTTTGTAGTTTTTCTTTGTTTGTATTTTTTTTGTAGTTTTTCTTTGTTGGCATTTTTTGCTTTTAGCTTTTTCTTTGTTGGCAATTTTTTTGCTTTCAGTTTTTCTCTGCTTCCACTTTCTTCCATGTTTCTCCGCCATGATTTTCTTCTTCCAAAAAATATGATATTCTGATGACATATTTTATAAAACCATCAAACCTGATATGTATTTCTGCGACTATATAGACGAAAGCTTTCAAAAAGAAGCGGCGGGAACCCCGTTGCCAAACGTAAAAGCTCTAAAGTGCAGGAGCAGACAAAGGGGAGGAGCTGTGAAGGAGGGAAAAATCTATGGAGGAAAAAATGTCCACGCATAACCTTGAGATCGGAGGATGGGCGGAACATCTGCTCTCCGTAGCCATGGCAAAATGCGGAAATCTGGAGGACGCTCAGGATCTGACGCAGGAGACCCTGCTCACCTATCTCGTATACAAGGCTTCCGGAAAGTCTGTGGACAATGACGCCGCTTTCCTGCACGCTGTCCTTACAAGGAAATACTATGACCTGCTGAGGCGAAAATACCAGCTTCCCACGGTATCCATCGACGATGAGGCGCCTATGGCGGAGGAACAAGATTTCATGAGCAGGATCCTGCGCAGGGAGCAGGCCGAGGAAATCCGCAGGGAAGTGGCCTTTCTGGCACATTCCTACCGCATTATCATCGCCGGGCACTATTTCCATGGAAAAAGCGTCAAGACGCTCTCCGAGGAACTGCAGCTGCCTCAGGGAACCGTAAAAAGCCGGCTTGATTTCGGCCGAAAACAGTTGAAGAAAGGATTGGAAACGATGGAAAACAAGAAAAGCTACACAGAAAACAGCTATATTCCCCAGCATCTGAGAGTATGCAACAGCGGTGTCTGCGGTCTGAACGATGAGCCTATGTCTCTGGCCGAGGATGATAATCCTCTCGCCCAGAATCTCTTGATACTGGCCTATGAAAGGCCCGTCAGCATAAGCGACCTGTCCAGAGCCATCGGCGTGGCCAGCGCCTACGTAGAGCCGGCAGTGGACAAGCTGGTAAAGGGGGAGCTGATGAAACGCATGGGAGACGGGAAGGTTTATACAGACTTCATCATCTATCATAAGGACGATTTCACGAAATATGTCAGTGAACAGACCGCTTTCGCAAAGGAGCATGCACAGGCCTACTGTGAGGCAGTAAGGTCTGCTGCTGCGGAGCTTAAGGAAACCTCCTTTTACAGCCTCCGTCTGGAGCGCTATATGCTGATCAACATCGCTGAAAGCGGCCTCTGGAGAGCCATGGAGGGCTGCCGCCCGCCTCAGGTCTTCCCCCAGCGGCCAAACGGCGGCAGATGGATCGCATTCGGCACTCTCTCCCCCAACGAAGGCAGTTGCCAGCCGGAAAATCAGGACGATCCATACAGCCTCTCCGGACAGAGATGCACACGTCTGGACAGATATCTGAATTCGGGAAGGATAGCTCTGTATAATTACGAATCCTCTCTCGGTCCCCGCCAGAAATACAGCGGCCTCGGCTTTGGCACCTTTCAGGAGCTGGAAACCGCCATTCTCAAGCTCTTCTACCTGATAAAGCACGAAATCGATCCTGAGACCGTGGACTGCGACCCCCGGATTCTGAAGGGAATCCCCCTGCTGGAGGAAAGAGGATTCCTGACCACAGAAAACGGCAGGCCCGCTCTGCTGATTCCCTGCCTGAGCCCTTCCGAGGAAAGGCAGTTCTGGGATATCTGCGAGAGGGCTTCCCACAGCTTTGCCCTGCAGATCCGCAGACCCCTTTCGGAATACATAGCAGGTCACCGCAAACAGATACCTGCCCATCTGAAGAGCGTCCCGGATCAGAAGCTCTCCATGCCCTACGAGCCATGCGGAATGATGTTCGTCTTCGAGGCTATCCGTCAGGGACTCCACCCCGGAGAGCTGGGGTACCCCTGCCCCGAGACTTTTACTGTCATGGAATAGCTCTGAATGTGCTTTGCGCATGGCGGCTGCAGGCGCCCGGCACACCGGTGTATTACTTCCTTGCGCAATCAGTTCTATCTGTTTCCTTTCGGGTTCTCGGCCTCCTTGTTCAGCGCTCCCGGAAGCCTTGTGCGGATCAGTCTGCTCTTCAGCTTGCTCCAGTGAAAGGGAACCAGCGGATAGATATAGCTTTGGTTTGAGACAGTCCGGTTACAGCAGATGGCAAGCACCGCTATGACAATGCCTCCTGCATATCCCCAGACGCCGAACCACTGGGTAAGCAGCAGCGTCATGATCCGCAGGAACTTCAGGGCATACCCCAGCTCGTAATTCTGCTGGGTGTAATTTGCGATGGCCACAAAGGCCATGTACAGCATGACCTCCGGGGAGAACCATCCGCTGTTCACCGAGAACTCTCCCAGCACCAGAGCCGCCATGACGCTCAAGGGGGTGCTCAGCATGTTGGGCGTGTTCACAGCAGCCAGCTTCAGTCCGTCTATGGCCAGCTCCAGCACCAGAAACTGCCAGATCAGGGGAAGGTTCGGCTCCTCCTTCAGCATGATGAAGGAAAAGCTCTCCGGTATCCAGTCACTGTTGTTCACCAGCAGCAGAAAGGTGGGCGTCACCAGATAGGTCAGCAGGGAGATCAGAAAGCGGGTGAGCCGCAGGTAGGTTCCCGTAATAGGCGGAAAATAGTAATCATCGGCCTCCTCCACCACATCGAAGATGGTGGTGGGAAGTATCATTGCGGAGGGGGAATTGTCCACGAGAATGACAATATTCCCCTCCAGCACCTGCGCCGCCGCCGCATCCGGGCGCTCCGTATACTTGAACTTGGGAAAGGGATTGTACCACCGCCTCTGATAGAGGCACTCAGCCAGAGACTCCTGATTCATGGTCAGGGAATCCACCTTGATATCCTGTATCTTTCTGCGGATCTCCCTCAGGAAATCCCGATCTACTCTCTCCTTCATATAACAGAGGACGATATCGGTCCGGGAGCTCTCTCCGGCGCTGAGCATCTCCATATGGAGATCCGCACTGCGGATCCTGCGGCGGATCAGCGCCGTGTTGGATACCAGCGTCTCCACGAAGCCGTCCTTTGACCCCCGCAGCACCTTGTCCTTTTCCGGCTCCTCCACGCCCCTTGCGGGATAGGTTCTGGAATCGATCAGCAGCGCCTTCTCATAACCGTCCACCAGCAGCAGGAACATGCCCGTCAGCAGAGAATGAACCAGATCCTCGCAGTCCTCCGCTATCTCAACCTCCACATAGGGCGTGAACTGCTTGGAAAAGCCGTGCATGTCCTCCGGCAGATCCTCCGGTGTAAGATCCATGAAATACTGCAGCAGCTTCTGCACCAGATCGTCCTTGCAGAAGCCGTCTATCAGGTACATGCAGGCCTCTTTCCCGCCCACATGGATCACCCTGTATATGATATCGAAGTTCCTGTCCACGTCTAGGACACGGTTCAGATACGCCATGTCCTCCTGCAGGGAACCCGTAAGCATCCTTCCGCTCTGTGCCTTTCCGGAATCCTTTCCGTCAGGCCGCCTCTCTTCCATCCGTTCTTTCATGAATACGCTCCTCGCCCGCTATATGTTTTCGGGATATTCCCGTTCAGTCATGCCAACAGTACATCGCAGCATATCTTTATCATGACCCGATAACCTGTTTTTATGCCTTCTAATTTTTTGTTGGAAGCTTACTGACATGATATCGTAGACAAAATGAGAAATGGCAAAATGAAAGACAGAAAACAGAACAAGTAAAAACTGTATTCAGAATCAGGATCCTCCGCTGTCCGCAGAGGATCCTGACTCTATGTGAGACCCTTGGTATTCGCCTGAGGTCAGATCCGAGATCAAGGGAGCTTCGCACAAGAGGGCGGCCTGCGAAGCTTCATGCCCGTGAGCGGACTGCCCGGAAAAGGACAGCCGCTATTTCTCCGTAGTGCTTCCGAAGCCGCCGTTACGTTCTCCCTCCGCCTCATCGTCCACCGTGATGCCGTACTCCAGAAAGATCCCCTGTGCAAATCCGGTTCCCCAGGCCAGCTCCACCGTCTTCCCCTGACGGGAGTCATTGGTCATCTTGATGAAAATATGTCCCTCATTGTCGGAATCAAAATAATCGCTGTCGATGATCCCCACCGTATTGTCCATCTGAAGCCTGTACTTGAAGCCCAGACCGCTCCTCGGGTACAGCTTCAGCACCCAGCCCTCCTCCATCCTCACCCGGATTCCCGTGGGAATCTTTATAGTTTCTCCCGGAGCCAGAGTAAAGGAAAAAGGGGCACAGAAATCATAGCCGGCACTTCCTCTGGTGGCCCGCCTCGGCAGACGCAGCTGCTGGTACATTTCCTGAATCTCTTCCGCTGTATATTGGGGAAACCCCTCCCCCATGGCCTCCTCGAAGATGTGGGGGCTCACTTTCAGAAACTGGGCTATTCTCTTCATTTATTGTCTCCTTGTTATCTCCGGCCGTATTCCGCCGCTCTCCGGCATCAGTCCTGACAGCCGCACATCCCCAAGGGCTTCTTCGTCTCCATGTACCGTTTCGCATAATCACCGCAGTGCAGCACCGGGACAGCAGGGTCAGGCTGCCGCAGGGTCTCCTGCACATTGATCACCCGCTGGTTGGCGCTGCCCTTCCAGAGAAGGTTCACATCCTTCTCCTCCATATGGAACTCGCCGTCCACCAGCACGTCAACATATTGCATCAGCGGGAAATTCATGACATTCTCCCATACATCCCCCGTGTAGAGCCAGATGGTCTTGCCGGGATATCTTCCCTTGATCTCGGCCATCAGCTCCCTGACCCCCAGACTGTTTGCCGGATGGAGGGGATCCCCCCCGGAAAAGGTGATGCCGGAAATATAGCTTTTGTCCAGCTGCTCAAAGATTTCCTGCCTGGCGGCCTCATCAAAGGGAAGTCCCCCGTCCGGATCCCATGTGACGGGATTGTGGCATCCCCTGCAGCAATGGCTGCAGCCTGCGACCCACAGAACCACCCGAAGACCGTCACCGTTCAGCATATCGTCCGTTGTGATATTATGGTATCTCATATCCGCTCCAACCTATATGAAGGGCCTCCCGGGCCTACATACTCTTCCTTTCTGCGATCTCGGCCATCTTGGCATCATTCAGCCTTGTGTCCCCGTGCACTCTGGAATAAGACAGATATCCATTCATACGGTCGATCTTGGTCAGGTTCCGGCTCCCACATTTAGGACAGACATCCATTTCCAGCTCCTGGTGGCCGCAGTCGTCACAGTACGCCAGAGACAGGTTCACTCCCTTAGTAAAATCCCTCGAGGGAACCCGCCTGCCCCAGAGACGCAGCCCCCC
>CANOFQ010000176.1 GCA_947565325.1 uncultured bacterium | reverse complement strand
ATAATATGCGTAACCCCCAATACATTATATAGTTTTTGCTATACCCCATAAGAAATACCTTCTCTAAAAAGGGCAGCCACCCCATGGCTGCCCTTTTTACATTTTGTGAATAATAAGCAAAAATGATGCAATGGCATTGTATGATAATGAGGAGAAGCTGTGCAGCAGCGGAGAGAGGCGACGTTCGCATGGGGCAGACCTTGCGGGGGACGGGCTCCGGAGGGAACGTGCTTTGAAGGGGACGGGCGCTTGGGGGACAGGCTCTGGCTGCCGGGTGCTCTGCAGCGGAAAGGAGATGCCGGTAAAGTGAAGAGAAGATGGATATCCGGGCTGCTTTTGGCCGGTATGTGTTTTCTGCTGTGTCATAGGGCGCAGGCAGAAGAAAGCGCCGCCGAGGCGCTGACTGTGCTGAGGGCGGAGTACGAGGCCTATCAGCAGCGGTTTCAGGCAATTGAGACGCTGGAGGACATAGAGGAGCAGAACTACGAGGTCATAGAGGACCAGAGCTTTCCGGTGGCGCTGGAGACCTTCGGGGAGGAAGAGGTTTATTTCTATTCCGTTCTGGAAAAGAGGTATCATAGGCTGGCAGTGCTGGTGACTGACGGGGAAGGGAAGGTGCTGTATAAGACGAACCAGCTGGAGGCAAACTACAAGCATCTGGGGCGGCTGGAGCAGCCGGTCTGCGGTCTGGCGGCAGTGTCTTTTCAGGATCTTGACCGGGACGGACTCACGGACATTCTGCTGATTGCCGACTGCGAGAACGGCGAGGGAAGCTATGCCGGCAAGCGCTACAAGGTGGGGGACGTGCTGTTCCAGAGGGACGGAGGGTTTTATAGGGACTGGAGGATTTCTGACAAGCTGAACCGCTTCGGCATGAACAAGAGCGCAGACGTCATCGCCGCCTATGTGCGGGACGGCAGCTCTACGGAGGCGCTTTACACCGCCGTGACTCTGGAGGAGCTGTTGGACAGCGGCTTTCAGGTCATCAAGGAGCAGAACTATTACAGACAGTTTGAGAAGCAGGGATATCTCCAGATCGTCCCCGGGGTCATGCGTATGGCGGAATACGATGTGTTCATGATCTTTCTGGTGAACGAGGAAGGCTATATTGTGTGGAGCTTTCAGCCCATGGGGGACTATGACAATCTTTACGCCATGCGGGGGATGATCTGCGAGGACATGGACGGGGACGGCATGAAGGATATCGTGGTGCTGGCCAAATACAGCTATTTCGGCGAGAGCGGGGAAAGGCTCGTGGATACGAAATGCTCCATCTATTATCAGCGGACGGACGGGTTCGTGGAGGACAGGGAGTTCGGCAGTGTCCATCAATGCACAGAGGACGATACGATAAAAGAACTGGTGAAGATCATCAGAGAATATTGGGGGTGGCCGAAAGAAGAATGATCAAGATACTGATTGTGGACGATGAAAAACCGATTTGCGACCTTATCGACATGAATCTGTCGGCGGCAGGCTATCACTGCAGGACAGTGCAGGACGGGCTGAAGGCCATCGATCTGATCGAGGCGGAGAATTTTGACCTGATCCTGCTGGACATCATGCTTCCGGGGGCGGACGGCTATGATATCATGGAGTATATCAGGCCCATGAAGATTCCGGTAATCTTCATTACGGCGAAGCATGAGGTGAAGGACAGGGTGAAGGGGCTGAAGCTGGGAGCGGAGGATTATCTGGTGAAGCCCTTCGACGTGGTGGAGCTGATAGCCCGGGTGGAGGTGGTGCTGCGGCGCTATAACAAGACGGACAGCATTCTGAGCGCCGGGGACGTGGTGGTGGACGTGGATGCAAGGACAGTGACGAAAGCAGGGAAGCAGATCATACTCACGAACAAGGAGTACGGCCTGCTGGTGCTGTTCCTCAGGAACAAGAATATAGCGCTGTTCCGGGAGAATCTGTATGAGAGGGTGTGGGGTGACGAGTATCTGGCGGACAGCCGGACACTGGATCTCCATGTGCAGAGACTGCGGCGGAAAATGGGCTGGGAGGAGAATCTGGTAGCGGTGTACAAGGTGGGCTACCGGCTGGAGATCTGATCATGAAGTTTTTATACAAGATTCTGCTGTGTACCATTATCATCATGGCGGCGGCTTTTGGGATCAGCGGCTATTTCTTCGTGAATTTCGTGTTTGAGTCGGCCTTGGAGCGTGAGGTTGCCCAGGCGCTGGACGGCAGCAGCATCCTGAGGTTCGCCTTCGAGACGGCGGCCCTAAACATACCTACGAAGTACAATGTGCTGCAGGATGCGGCAGTGCGGCAGATCGGCGCAAGGCTGGAGAGCAGCGGACAGAATACGGGCCGCTGTCTGCGGCTGTCCGACGAGGGACGCAATTCCATCTACACGAGCGAGGGCTTTTCAGAGGATACGGCTCTTCTGCAGCAGATCGGGCCTGAGACGAAGGTCTGGACCATCGCGTCCCACGGGGACCGGTATTATATACATACGGGAATTGTCGTCAATGCACTGGACAGAGCCCTCTATCTGGAGACACTGGAGGATGTGACGGAGGTGTTCGAAGAGCGCTCCATGGGATTCTCGGTCTATAGGAGGGTCACCCTTGCCATGCTGGCCTGCAGCGGCATGGTGATGCTTTTCATCTGTGTCTGGCTGACCAAGCCGATCCGGCTGCTGGCAAATGCCACGAAGCGGATGGCGGCAGGAGAGTACGGCTATCGGGCGAAGAGGATCAGCAATGATGAGCTTGGACAGCTGACCACGGATTTCAACAGCATGGCTAACGTGCTGGAGGAGACCATTCACGAGCTGAAGGAGGAGGTAAGGGCAAGGGAAGACTTCATCGCCGCCTTTGCTCATGAATTAAAGACACCGTTGACTGCGATTATCGGCTATGCGGATATGCTTCGCTCCAGAAAACTGGACGAGGAGAAGCATTTTCTCTCTGCCAACTACATTTATACGGAGGGGAAACGGCTGGAGAATATGTCCTTCCGTCTGATGGACATCATCGTGACCAGAAGGGAGGTTCTGGAGGTCCAGCCGATTGAGGCAAAGACGCTGTTCGAGTATCTCAGAGGTGTGTTTGCCGAGAACAAGGAACAGAAAATCCGCATGTCCGTCCAGTCGGGAACTGTGTACGGGGAGCCGAACCTCCTGAAATCCGTTCTGGTGAATCTGATGGACAATGCCTGCAAGGCTTCCAGGGAAGGGGGCATGGTAAAGCTGTCCGGGAAGCGCATGGAAAACGGTTATGCCTTTGAGGTGAGGGACTATGGGGTAGGCATTCCGGAGGAGGAGCTGAAGAAGGTGACAGAGGCCTTCTATATGGTGGACAAGTCCCGTTCCCGCAGCAGGAACGGGGCCGGGCTGGGGCTGGCCCTCTGCGTGGAGATACTGCGGCTGCACGGCAGTGAGCTGGACATCCGAAGCAAGGTGGGAGAGGGAACCTGCGTCAGCTTCGTGATTTCCGGGCATGGGCCCGGGGCAGGAGGGAAAGGGGCGGGTGCGGAAGCAGCGGATGTGGAGGCGGCCGCGGCAGCCGGAGCCGAGCCCGGCGCATAAAGGGCTGATGTAGAGCATAGAAGCGGAATACGCAGGAGAAAGGTATACAAGATAATGAAGAGAAAGAGCGGGAAAATGATCGGCCTGCTCCTGATTCCCCTGGCTGTGGGCATCGTGGGGCTGGCGGTCTGGGGACCGGAGGCCATGGCGCAATATCGTGACAGAGAGATCCTGAACCAGATTCGGACAAAGGAGACGGAAACGGGGACAGAGGGCTACCGTTATTCCCTGAACAGCAATGAAAAGATGTATATTCTGTCACAGTGCCTGAATAATCAGGTCATTCCGGAGAGCGAGCAGAGCGCCATGACCAGAATGGAGCTGGATTATCAGGAGCTGAAGGGGACCTATGCGCTGGTGGTCAACCGGCAGAACACGGCCGATGAGGAGAAACCGGAGAGCTCAGGGATCGATCTCTGCAATCAGGGGATTCGGGAGCTGAAGGAGCTGGGGGTACTGCCTTCGCAGGTGAGGGAGCTGAAGGAGTCCGCCTATACGGCAGTTCTCTACTCGGCCATAGACGTGCCTGAGCCCAGAAACAACGTGCTGGTGTGGAAGATCGGCCTGAACACGGGGAAGCAGAACGCAAACAAGGAAAACCGCCTTCTGGACGCCTATGTGGATGCGGACACCGGAAAAATATATCAGTTCTATGTCCGGACCGGCCTGACCTCATGGAAGGACGTGGATGCCGACGGCATTGTCAGAAAGTGGGCGGAATACATGGAGATCGGGGAACCGCAGGAGTACGAGAACACGAATCCCCTGGACGAGGCCACTCCGTATTTCAAAAAATATGTCTTCACCGGCATGGAGGACAGCAGTACCATTGTGACCGTCGGATTCTATGACGGCATAAACGAGCTATATCTGAAGATATCCAAGTGAAGTATCTGAATTATAAATGCCGGTTCGTGTGGACGCTTTACAGGGAGGATTGTGCTTACACGACAATGAGGAGTGCAAGGCAGGTTGTTTTCTGAAAAGAATTTAGGGAAATGCATTTTTGGGGACTATGAAAAAGACTGCCTTGTATGCGGCGACAGTGATAGGAACAGCGGTTCAAACGGGGAAAGGGAGAGATTCCATGATAAATTTGCGTTTTATATGAAAAAGTGATACACTTAGTATACAAAAATGATGATAATAGGATATGATGTTTTTATATGCTGAATAAGCCGGGGCGGATCAAAAATTACTTTCTCTGTTGGGAAGCTGTAATTGCGGCGACAATGAGCATGGTGAATCAAAGCAAAGTTTTTTGGCTGTCTGCTATAAAAGAGAAGGCAAGACAAAGGATAGGATAAAAGCTGGCTGAAAAGGAAAAGGGAAACATAAAAGGGATACAAGAAGAAAATAGGAAGAAAACAGGAAGAAAACAGGAAGGAAGAGCACATGGGGGTAAGGAACAACAGAAGAAGACGATCCGGAAGCTTGGATGAATTCAGGAGGAGGCCCTATCATCGCCGGCGGCGCAGGCGTGACATATTGCCTGCCATTAAAATATCCGTTATGCTGGCAGTGACGGCAGTACTGCTTTTTTTCAGCGGCAGGGCTCTCTTTCGGCTGATCTGGGGAGAGAGGACACCTGAGACAACTGCGGCGGCAGGGATGCATTTCGGGGATTCAGAAAATGGGGGTCTGAATCTGGCACACGACAGCATGGTGGCGGCTGCAGAGAATATCAGGAACAGCTTCCCGACGGAGCCTGCAGAGGGAGACAAGGAGGGAGAGGGGAAGCAGGGGGTGCTTGTGGTGGTAGATCCGGGACACGGCGGCTACGACAATGGCAGCAATATCGACGGAATCTATGAGCAGGAGATCACGCTGGAAATAGCGTTCTGCCTTGTAGACAAGCTGCAGGAGATGGGATATGAAACCCTGATTCTCCGGGAAGACAATGACACCCACCTATTTCCCGAGGAGAGGGTGGAGATGGCGGAGAAGGCAGATGCCGATATATTTGTCAGTATCCATCTGAATACCTATGACGGTCAGGAGAAGGTATCAGGGATGGAGACATGGTACTGTGAGAAGAATCCCGGCGGAGAGGAGCTGGCCGGCATGGTACAGAAGGCGGCTTCAAAGGCTGCGGGGGCAAGGGACAGGGGGCTGAAAATATCCAAGGATCTCATCGTGATCCGGGACACCACGATGCCATCTTGTCTGGTGGAGGCGGGATTTCTGACCGACAAGGCGGAGCGGGAGGCGCTTATGACGAAAGAGTATCAGGAAAAGATCGCAGGGGGCATAGCACAGGGGATAGATGATTTCATCCGTTCCCGGAAGGAAGGGCTCCCGGAATAGGCTTTCGGAAAAAGCCCCACAATGAAGGAGCGCCTGCGATAGATTCCGGGAGGGAAGCCCCGCAATGAGGAATGAACAGCTGCGGGGTTTTGATTTGACTTTTCGACATAGAAGGTGCTATAATGTCTCCGGGTTTTCGGGGAGGCATATATATGAATAAAGATTTATCTGTGGGAGAGCCTCAGAAGGTGTTGTGGCAGTTTTGCCTGCCGCTGTTCGGAAGCATTATTTTCCAGCAGCTCTATAACATCGCAGATAGCTTTGTCGTGGGAAAGTTCGTGGGGGAGCAGGCTCTGGCGGCAGTGGGGAACAGCTATGAGATCACGCTGATCTTCATTGCCTTCGCATTCGGCTGCAACATCGGCAGCTCCGTCATAGTCTCCAGACTGTTCGGTACCAAGGCCTACGGCGAAATGAAGACTGCCGTATACACATCCCTGATCGCAACAGGGGTTCTCTGTGCAGTGCTGATGCTGGTGGGTATTCTGGGCTGCGACTGGCTGCTGGGGCTGATCCGCACGCCGGAGGAGGTCTTTGGCGATTCGAAGCTCTATCTGGATATTTATGTCTGGGGTCTGCCCTTTCTGTTTCTGTACAATGTTGCCACGGGGATCTTTTCTGCCATGGGGGATTCAAGGACTCCCTTCTATTTTCTGGCGGCGTCTTCTCTGACCAACATCGCAGCGGATATACTGTTCGTGAAAGGCTTCGGGATGGGGGTGGGAGGCGTGGCCTGGGCTACGTTCCTCTGTCAGGGCATAAGCTGTGCGCTGGCGCTGACGGTGGTGCTGGGGAGGCTGAAGCATATTTCCGCAGAAGGCAGACCGGCGATATTTTCATGGAGGCTGCTGGGAAGCATCTCGGTGATCGCAGTTCCCAGCATCCTGCAGCAGAGTTTCATTTCTGTGGGAAACATCATCATTCAGGGGGCGATCAACGGGTTCGGCCCCAGTGTCATGGCGGGCTATTCCGCAGCGGTGAAGCTGAACAATCTGGTGATCACCTCCCTGACCACACTGGGGAACGGCGTATCGAACTTTACGGCCCAGAATCTGGGTGCGGGAAAGCCGGAGAGGGTGCGTCAGGGCTTTCGGGCAGGGCTGAAGCTGGTGTGGATCCTCTGTGTGCCCATCGTGCTGCTCTACTGGTTCGGGGGCCGTTATCTGGTATATCTGTTCATGGAGGACATCACCGGCGAGGCCATGGATACAGGGGTGCTGTTCTTAAGGATTGTCTCTCCTTTTTACTTCATGATTTCCGTGAAGCTTGCGGCAGACGGGGTGCTCCGGGGAGCCGGGCTCATGGGCAGGTTCATGGCGGCCACCTTTTCGGATCTGATACTGCGGGTGGTTCTGGCTCTGGCGCTGTCCTTCCCTCTGGGATCCACGGGCATCTGGTGCGCATGGCCCATAGGATGGCTGGTGGGAATGACGCTGTCGGCGGCATTCTACCGAACCGGGCCATGGCATAAGGGGAATCAATAGAAAAATCAGCGGAGGATGGATTCTCTCAGAATAGGGCTCCGCATGATCTCATATTTGCCTCTCAGATTTGTTTGCTGGAGACGCATAAAAATTTCTTGCATTCGCCGGGGAATTATGCTAAGATATTGTCTTGTCAAGAGACCTGAATGAACTTAGGATGGGTTCCCGAGTGGCCAAAGGGGACAGACTGTAAATCTGCTGCAAATTGCT
>CANOFQ010000175.1 GCA_947565325.1 uncultured bacterium | reverse complement strand
ATTATGTTGATAAAGAATTGGAAGGAAAGAAATATTTCAGCTCCTCCTCAAAGATGGGGATGCGCAGAGAGCATTCCATCCCTTCGCCCCGGAAGAAGCAGGAGCTGGCATTGGCGGACAAGGGCTTTGACAAGGGAGTGTCAAGGGAGAAAAAGATCACGAGCTCTCTCTTCTTGTTGCCGTTCATATCCTTGTAGCAGTTCGCCTGAACCTTTCTGGCCTTGATAGGATGATTAAATAGATCATAGTAGGACAGCATGGGAAGTATCTCGAGCATACCTCTCAGATCCTCCGCATTGTGGAGCAGCAGGGCGTTCTCGGAGAATTCGGAGGGGGTCTTGATATAGTCGTGGTAGATTCCGATCAGCTCAGCCCCGGTGAATACGTCCTTGCGCTGGACACCGAGATACTGCTCCAGCGTCTTTTGCTTGCAGTTGGAGAGCTTCAGGAAAAATTTATAGGGGGCGACCCGCTTGTACAGATCGATTCCCTCGAAGGCATCGAAGCTGTAGGGCAGAGAATGCTGGGCGCATTTCTGTGTCATGAAGGGCAGGTCGAAGTTGTTGCCGTTGAAATGGATGAGATAGCGGAACATTTTGGCGAACTGGAAGAAGGATTTCAGGATCTCGGCCTCCTGCCCATAGTCCTCCGCCAGCCACTGTATGGTACACCATTTTCCGCTCCGGTAATAGGCGCAGCCGATCAGGTAAAGATAGGAGGATCTGGCGGCAAAGCCCGTGGTCTCTATATCTAAAAACAAGATGCGCTCCAGAGGGGCAAGCTTGTTCAGGGGATATGAAATGAAAAAATTATCCAATATTTCCTCAGATATTCTCATGGCAGCCTCCGTTTGATTGATTTTCCTTATTATGATAACACAAATTCTAATTTTCCAGTAGTATTTTGTAAAAAAAAATAGTATATTTAGTGTTAGAGAAAATGTGAGAGGATTTTCCCCGGCGGGGCCTGCGGGGGATTTGCGTATTCACATGAATAGTATTCATATTGAGGATGTATTTATAATGGGAGTGTATTTACAATATGAATGCATTCACAGTATGAATGTATCCGCATTGAGAATTTATTCACAATGAGAAAGGACATAGGACAGTATGGCAAAGTTGACTTTTGTGGGCGGGATACATCCTTATGACGGGAAGGAGCTGTCCAAGGATAAGCCCATTCAGGAGGTTGTGCCCGGGGGAGAGATGGTCTATCCCCTGTCACAGCACATCGGCGCACCGGCCAAGGCGCTGGTGGCCAAGGGCGACAGGGTGCTCATGGGGCAGAAGATCGCCGAGGCAGGCGGCTTCGTGTCGGCCAATGTGTTCGCTTCGGCATCCGGCACGGTGAAGGGGCTTGAGCCCAGACGGGTGGCCACAGGGGACATGGTCATGAGCATCGTGGTGGAGAACGACGGGCTGTATGAAGATGTTGGTTTCGTGTCCAGAGAGTCCTCCGAGGGGATGACGAGAGAGGAGATCATCGGCATCATCCGGGAGGCAGGCATCGTGGGCATGGGAGGGGCGGGTTTCCCCACCCATGTGAAGCTCTCTCCCAAGGAGCCGGAGAAAATAGAATATGTCATCGCCAACTGTGCGGAGTGTGAGCCCTACCTTACCTCCGATTACCGCAGGATGCTGGAGGAGCCGGAAAAGCTCATCGGAGGGCTCAAGATACTGCTGCAGCTCTTTCCGGGGGCGCACGGGATTCTGGCGGTGGAGGACAACAAGCCGGACTGCATCGCACTGCTGAAAAAAATGACTATGGACGAGAGACGGATCTGTGTCAAGGGGCTGAAGACCAAGTATCCCCAGGGCGGGGAGCGTCAGCTGATCTTCGCCGCTACGGGCAGGCGGATCAATTCCACCATGCTTCCGGCGGACGTGGGATGCGTGGTGAACAATGTGGACACCGTTGTTGCGGTACATAGAGCGGTCATGGAGGGCAGGCCCCTGATGGAGCGGATCGTCACGGTGACGGGAGATGCGGTGAACAGCCCCGGAAACTTCCGGGTGCGGATCGGAACCGACTACAGCGCAGTGCTGGCAGCGGCAGGCGGCTTCAAGGGCCAGCCGGAGAAGATCGTCTGCGGAGGGCCCATGATGGGCTTTGCCATGTTCGGCCTGAACGTGCCGGTGACCAAGACGGCCACGGCCCTGCTGGCGCTCTCAAAGGACGACGTGGCCGCCATGGAGCCGGGACCCTGTATCAACTGCGGGCGCTGTGTGGAGGCCTGTCCGGGCAGGGTGGTGCCCAGCAGGCTGGCGGATTATGCGGAGCGCTTCGACGAGGAGGCCTTTGTGGCGAACTACGGTATGGAATGCTGTGAATGCGGGTGCTGCAGCTATGTCTGTCCGGCGAAGCGTCAGCTGACTCAGGAGATCAAGTCCATGCGCAAGATCCTGCTGGCGAAGCGGAAGAAGGCCTGAGGCAGAATGTCGCCGGCGAAGCGGAAGAAGGCCTGAGGCAAGGCGTCGCCGGCGAAGCGGCAGCAGGCTTGCTGTACGAAATCGGAAACGGAAGAAAATATCCAAGGAGATATGTATCATGAGCGAATTCTATAAAGTATCATCCAATCCCCATGTTCGTTCCAGAGCGGCCACCAATGGGCTGATGCTGGCGGTCATCGTGGCACTGATGCCCGCCGCCGGGTTCGGGATCTATAATTTCGGCCCCAGAGCGCTGACGGTGATCCTTGTGACCATTGCCAGCACGGTGCTGACGGAATTTCTGTTCGGGATATATAAATGGAAGGTGAAGAGGGACGGGAAGGGATTCTGGCAGAGAACCACGGTCACGGATCTCTCCGCAGTGGTGACAGGGCTGCTGCTGGCCCTGAATCTTCCCGTGACCATGCCGCTGTGGATGGCGGCGCTGGGCGGTGTGTTCGCAATTCTGGTGGTGAAGATGCTGTTCGGCGGGCTGGGGCAGAATTTCATGAACCCGGCGCTGGCAGCAAGATGTTTTCTGCTGATCTCCTTCCCCTCGGCCATGATGGCCTTCGACTGCGACGCCTATACGGGGGCCACGCCCCTTGCGGCGCTGAAGGCGGGAGAGCAGGTGAACGTGCTGGACATGTTTCTGGGACATACCGGCGGAACCATCGGGGAGACATCGGCGCTGGCACTGCTGATCGGGGCCTGCCTATTGATTCTGCTGGGGGTCATCGACCTGAGGATCCCGGGCAGCTACATAGTGACCTTCGGTCTCTTCGTGACGCTGTTTGGGGGGCATGGCTTCGATCCGGCCTATCTGGCGGCACAGCTGTTCGGCGGCGGGCTTCTTCTGGGAGCATTTTTCATGGCCACCGACTATGTGACCCGGCCCATCACCATCAGGGGGCAGTATGTCTTCGGTATCTTTCTGGGGCTGCTGACGGGGATCTTCCGGGTATTCGGATCCGGTGCGGAAGGGGTCTCCTATGCCATCATCCTGGGGAATCTTCTCGTGCCTCTCATCGAGAAATGGACTATGCCCGTGGCTTTCGGGCACCGGAAGGGGGGTAGGCGTCATGAAAAATAAGAGCGATATCAGCGTCATGCTGAAGGAGGCGGGGATCCTTTTTTCCATCACTCTGGTGGTGGGCCTGCTGCTGGGAGTGGTCTATGAGCTGACCAAGGAGCCCATCCGGATCCAGCAGGAAAAGGCCGTAGAGGAGGCCTGCCGGACAGTGTTCGGCGAGGCGGAGGCCTTTGAGGAGATATCCTGTGAGCTGCCTGAGGAGCTTGTGGAGGAGCTTGCCGCACAGGGGGTGCGGATCGGCAGTATTTATGAGGCCAGGAACGGCGGAGGGGCGGTTCTGGGACATGTGATCCAGTCTACCTCCACGCAGGGCTACGGCGGCGACATTGTACTGTATGTTGGGGTAAAGAACGACGGAACCCTGAATGATATTTCCATTCTTGAGATATCGGAGACGGCGGGGCTGGGCATGGAGGCTCCCAGTGTGCTGGTGCCCCAGTTCCATGATAAGAAGGTGGACAGCTTCGTGTACACGAAGACGGGAGCTACTGCAGAAAACGAGATCGATGTGATCACCAGCGCCACCATCACCACCAGAGCTGTCACCAATGCAGTGAACGGGGCCCTGAAGACATCGGCGGTTCTGCGGGAGGGAGGTGGAGCCAATGAGTGAGAAGGAGCTTCGTGCCAAGAATTCTGTGCCTGCAGGGGCAGGCAGGGAGGAGGGAATCATGAACAGGGCGGCAGAGAGATTATACAACGGCATTGCGAAGGAGAATCCCACCTTCGTGCTGATGCTGGGCATGTGCCCTACGCTGGCCGTGACCACCTCCGCCATAAACGGTCTGGGGATGGGCCTCACCACGCTGGTGGTCCTTGCCCTGAGCAATCTCCTCATATCCCTGCTCCGGGGGCTGATCCCCAATCGGGTCCGCATACCGGCCTTCATCGTGATCATAGCCTCCTTCGTGACGGTGGTGCAGCTTCTGCTGGAGGCGTATCTGCCTGATCTGAACAAGGCGCTGGGAGTCTATATCCCTCTGATCGTAGTGAACTGTATCATTCTGGGACGGGCGGAGAGCTATGCCTATTCCAATCCGCCCATCCCTTCGCTTTTTGACGGCATCGGTATGGGCATGGGCTTCACTGTGGCCCTGACCTGCATCGGCCTGGTGAGGGAGCTTGTGGGGGCCGGCAAGGCCTTCGGCTTCAAGATCACGCCGGACTCCTTTGAGCCGGTGCGGATCTTCGCACAGGCCCCGGGCGCCTTCTTCGTGCTGGCGGCTCTGGTGGCTCTGCAGAACTTCGTGAAGGCGGCAGGGGCAAGGGCCGGAAGGGACACCTCGAAGATCGGCTCCGGGTGCAGCCATGACTGCATGAACTGCGGGGAGAAGGGCTGCAGCCAGAGATTCTACGATGACGGGAAGGAGGAATAGCAGATGGAAAGCGTAAAGGAATTACTTGTCATCCTGATCGGCTCCTCTCTGGTGAGCAACGTGGTGCTGAGTCAGTTTCTGGGGCTGTGCCCCTTCCTCGGGGTGTCTAAGAAGACAAAGACAGCAGCGGGCATGGGGACGGCAGTGATTTTTGTCATCACTCTTGCCAGTGCGGTGGCGGGAGTGATCTATCAATATGTGCTGGTAAGGTTTCATGTGGAGTACCTGAGAACCATCGTGTTCATTCTGGTCATTGCGGCGCTGGTGCAGTTCGTGGAGATGTTCCTGAGAAAGGCCATGCCGGGGCTTTATGAGGCCCTGGGAGTGTACCTGCCCCTGATCACGACCAACTGTGCGGTGCTGGGGGTAGCTATCACCAATGTACAAAAGGAATACGGAATCCTCACGGGGGTGGTGAACGGCTTTGCCACTGCGGTGGGCTTCACCATCGCCATCGTGATCCTGGCGGGAATCCGAGAGAAGCTGGAGTACAATGACGTTCCTGCATCGTTCAGGGGGATGCCGATGGTGCTGCTGACGGCGGGCCTGATGGCCATAGCGTTCTGCGGTTTTTCGGGACTGCTGTAGAAGGGAGTGGGACAGATGAGTGTGACTGGAATTTTGGCGGCCGCCGCCGTGGTGGGCGCAGTAGGTGTTTTCGTGGGTCTGTTTCTGGGCGTGGCCGGCATCAAGTTCAAGGTGCAGGTGGACGAGAGGGAGGAGGCCGTGCTGGCGGCGCTTCCCGGCAACAACTGCGGCGGCTGCGGTTATGCGGGCTGCTCCGGGCTGGCGGCAGCCATCGCAAAGGGAGAGGCGCCCGTGGGGGCCTGCCCCGTGGGGGGAGCGCCGGTTGCGGACAAGATAGCCGCCATCATGGGAGTGGAGGCGGCCTCCTCGGAGAGGCTGGTGGCCTTCGTGGCCTGCGCCGGGGACTGTGAAAAGGCCGCTCAGGATTATGAGTATCATGGGGTGGAGGACTGCAGCAAGGCGGCCTTCGTGCCGGGAGGCGGGCCCAAGTCCTGCAGCAGCGGCTGTCTGGGATTCGGCAGCTGCGTGAAGGCCTGCCCGTTTGATGCCATCCACGTGGTGAACGGCGTGGCGGTGGTGGACAGAGAGGCCTGCAAGGCCTGCGGGAAGTGCGTTGCGGCCTGCCCGAAGCACCTGATCTCCCTGATTCCCTACAAGGCGAAATATGCGGTGGCCTGCAGCTCAAAGGACAAGGGACCCGTGACCATGAAGGCCTGCAAGGCAGGCTGCATCGGCTGCGGGATCTGCGCAAAGAACTGCGCCGCACAGGCGGCTTCCGTGACGGATTTCCATGCCGCCATCGATCAGGAGAAATGCACTGGCTGCGGGGCCTGCGCCGAGAAATGTCCCAAGAAGTGCATTGCGAAACTATAAGATTAGTAAAGGTAGAAGTAAAAGTTCGTGAAGAGACGGAACTTGAAAGACAGTCTCGGAACGGCTCTGCCCCAGAAGGATTTGCGGCCAGAAGCACTTGCGTCCGGAAATGCTTCCCAGAAGGGGGCAGAGAAGTGAAGAGACGGAACTTGAAAGACAGTCTCGGAACGGCTCTGCCCCGGAAGGATTTGCGGCCAGAAGCACTTGCGTCCGGAAATGCTTCCCAGAAGGGGGCAGAGAAGTGAAGAGACGGAACTTGAAAGACAGTCTCGGAACGGCTCTGCCCCGGAAGGATTTGCGGACGCATGCATTTGCGTCCGGAAATCCTTCCCAGAAGGGGGCAGAGAAGTGAAGAGACGGAACTTGTAATAGGAGGTACGATTTTGAAGATACCGGAAGATTATGACGATCATTCGAATCTGACCCCGGCGGTGGTGAAGTCCATCGCCGTGGTGACTGCGTTCGTGGCGGTGATTCTGGTGCTGGTGCTGCTTCTGAACGGGAATGGCAGAAAGGACAATGCCCAGCGGAACGAGCAGACGGCTGCTTCGGTGCCGCCGTCCGCCTCCGGGACAGCAGGTTCCGGAACAGATGATCTGATCTCCGGAAGCAAGCTGCGCCCGGAGGATCTGGATTTCTGGAATATGTACCCGAAGCCCACGGAGGAGCCAAGGCCCACGGAGGAGCCCAAGGAGAAAGAGGAGGATCCTTCCACGGACGGCAAACATACGCTGGTGAAATATGCGGACGGCCGGGAGGAGTGGGTGCTGATCAGCCCTTATCTGCCCAAGCACGAGTATGACTTCACGAAGCTGGTGTGTCAGTCGGATCTGATGAAATACTATGAGGACGGCAAGAAGACCTCCTATGTAGGGGTGGACATTTCCAAGTTTCAGGATTATGTTGACTTCGTAAAGCTGAAAAAGGCGGGCATCGAGTTCGTCATGATCCGGGTAGGGGCCAGAGGCTATGGCACAGGCCAGCTGCTCCTTGACGAGTATTTTACTGACAATATCAAGCGGGCGTCCGATGCGGGACTTGAGATCGGGGTCTATTTCAGTTCGCAGGCGGTCACGGAGGATGAGGCCAGAGAAGAGGCCAACATGGTTATAGAGAATCTGGGAGATTATAAGATATCCTATCCGATAGCGTTTCAGATGGAGCATGTGGGGAATGACGACGCACGGACGGATTCCCTGACCAGAGAGCAGAAGACGGACATAGCCAAGGCTTTTCTGGAGACAGCTTCC
>CANOFQ010000174.1 GCA_947565325.1 uncultured bacterium | reverse complement strand
TTTTGCACTTTGTATTCCCGCATCCTTCCTGCTTGTATCCTTCATCCTATTCAGCATATGGTGCCCGTAGAGAATGAAGTTCGTGCTGGGTTTGAGCACGTCGCAGTCCTTATCCATGAAGATCGCACCGTTTATGTCATGCTCCTGCTCCGTATTATGGTCCAGATAATACTCATTGTCAGTAGTCTGCATTACGGGGTAATCTATATTTGTATCGTCTATTTTAATCCATCCGATAAGCTTTTTGTTCTTATTTAATAAATTTTTGTATTCCGGAAGTACCTCTTTCGCCTCCTGCTCCTCGTCCAGACTATATAAGGGCGGCGGCGGAGTGGGTGATGCCTTTGAATCCGGAGTGTGCATGGCGGCCTTTGCGTTCTCTCTCAGCATACTCATCTTCCGGTAATTCTGTTCCGTCCGATAATCATAATAGGAATACAGACCAAAATATCCCAGGCAAATCGCCGCCCCCAGACCGCACGCCACGATGGTCAGCTTCCTGCGTCGCTCCCGCCTTTTAAGCTCCTGCGCCACGAGACCCTCCAAAGCCTTGTTCGCCGCACCTCTGCCTCTCTGTCTGCCTTGTCCTGCCTGGCCGCCTGCCAAGACTTCCCTGCCTGCAGGGCCTTTGTGGCTGTCAGGCTTTTTTTGATTATCAGGGCTTCCGTGACGGTTCTCCTCTTCCGCCTGTCCAGAAACAGCATTCTTTTTATGTACTCCCTCTGTTCGGTTCGCCCGATCCCGGGCCCTCCCTGTGCTCTCCCTTTTCGTGTCCTTTCCTCTGCGGCCGCCAAAGTCCGAAGCCTTCTTTCCCTTTCCCGAAGCACCGGATTTTTTAAGCCGCTCCTCCACCTCCTCCAGAAAATCTCTTCCCAGAATCGTCAGGAACCTATATCTTCCCTCCTGCAGCTCTCTGCGGAGGCGCTCCAGCTCCCTTCTGTCCGTAAGATCCGTATCACGCCGGAGTCCGTCTATGATTTCCTTGTCTCGCTTAGCACGGGCATAGTCCCTCTCCGAAAAGAACTTCCTGCCCTCTACGGTGTAATCCCTCTCTGCCATTGCCTTTCTCTTAACACATCCTTCGCTCTCACCTAATATTTTACTATATATTGAAATTATTGCAAGCTTTTTTCCCAGATGTGCACAATATATGAATCACTGCCCCGTCCAGACTTGGCCGCATGGACCGCAGGCAAGGTTTTATGTACCCTTCTATTTTATCTCTTTTTGCAAAAAAGTAAATACTGCCGCCCTCCCGCTCTGCCGGTAAAATATTCCACCGGCCGAGCCCGACCGTCTCCATTATACATGATATCCCTCTTTTTAGCAACCAATACTTAAATGTGTCTGTTCCGCAGAGATATGACGCAGACTTTCACGGGGCATTCCCGGGAACATTCCGAAAACACTGACAAAAACATTCCCGGAAACATTCCGGAAACATTGACATGCCCCTGCGCATAGAATAAAGCATAAATAAACCTTTGGAGGAAAAAAGACATGAGCGATTTGACTGCTACGAACTGTGGCTGCTCTAACGATTCCTGCGGATGTGTAAGCCCCCAGAACAATGGCTGCGGATGCGGCAACTGGATCTGGATCATCCTGCTGCTGTTCTGCTGCGGCGGCAACAACGGATGTGGGTGCGGCAGCCGGAACAACGGCTGCGGATGCGGCAACAGCATGTTCGGCGGCGACGGCTGTGAATGGATCATCTGGATCCTGCTGCTCTCCTGCTTCTGCGGCGGCGGCAACGGTCTGTTCGGCGGCAACGGCTGCGGATGCGGCTGTGGCTGCAACTAAGCAACAGCCCGGTCACAGGCTCCCGGAGGAAACCGGAAACGGTCCCCGGGGGCCTGTTTCCCAGAGTGCCCCACAAGAAAGGGATATCTTCCACACCGCATACATAAATATATAAAAGAGACATCCCCTGCCGCTGTTACCGCGGGAAAACAGGATGCCTGATTTTCCCGAAAGGAGTATGCAGCCATGGAGGAACAAGGTGCCAACACAATCGCCGCATTCGATTCCCTCTTCACAACCAACAGAATCCAGATGCTTAAGATACTGCTTCCCCGACTGCTTCCCGGACAGCAGGGCGGCTTCGCGATCTACATAAAACTGCTGGAGCTCCAGTATACCTTTTCGTTCCTGCGTCTCCACCCCGGCATACAGCTGTTCGGGGATTCCAGACAGCTGTCCGCAGACTTCCTTCAGGATGACACCGGGGATACCCTTGCTCTTCTGGACGAGCTGCTCCCCTTCAGCGGCCCTCAGGATCGTGCCAGAATACAGAACATGAAGAATATGATGTCTAATTTCAAAAAGATGAAGGAAATGCTGTCCATGATCCAGATGATGCAGGAGCTCTTCCCTGAAGGGGCGGGCACAGACCAGAATCCCATGGATCTCTTCTCCGGCCTCTCCGGGATGCCGAATATGCCGGATATGGCCGCCATGGCAGATATTGCCTCTCTCTTCGGGGCAATGGGCTCCGGACAGGAAAAACAAGAAGAGCAGGAAAACTCAAAATAGATCAGTAGAATATGGCAACGGAAAGCCATAAGAATAGATCAGAAGGATGTAACAATAAAAACCGTAGTTCAGGAGGATATGACAATGGAAAACCACAGGCCTACATGGATGGAGGATCCCCTTGTAAAGGAGATCCCGGAAAAAAAGCTGCAGTTCCTAGAACAGCTTTTTGACAGAGGGCACGGGAAAAGCCAGAAAGAGATGATGGGCCTGCTGATGCCCATGCTGAAGAAGGCAAAGCAGGAGAACCTTACCTTCACCCCGCAGGAGATGAATGCCGCCGTTGCAGCAATCAGAAAGCACAGCTCCGCAGACGAGCTGTCCAAGATCGACAAGATACTGGAAAAAAGCAGGCAGGAAACAAAGAAACAGGGCCTGCATCCGGAAACCTGAACCCTGCAGAAATCTGGTTCCGCATACGATGACCCGTCCAGAGCCGGCACATATGCCTTCTGAACGGGCCATTCCTATACTTCTCTCATTCTATTTTCTTTCCGTTCACATCATGTCAGAAGCTTTATCTTCCGCCGGCCGCCTGGCCGGGCAGAAAGTTCAGTCCTCCCCGCCGTTCTCCGAGACGCTGGCCGCCCTTGCCGCAACCTCCTTCTCCTGCACGTCGGAGGGCGCCTGTTCATAGCGGATGAATTCATAGGCATAGTCGCCCCGGCCTCCCGTCATGGAACGCAGGTCAGTACAATAGCCGAACAGAGCGCTCTGGGGAACCTCCGCCTCAATGACCTGCTTGCCTCCTGCCGTAGGATTCATGCCCAGAACCCGGCCTCTCCTCTTGTTGAGATCACCCATCACATCTCCCGTGTAAGCATCGGGAACCGTGACCTTTATGGACATGATGGGCTCCAGAAGCACGGGATGGGCCTCCAGGAATCCCTTCTTGAAGGCCTGGACCGTGGCCATCTTGAAGGCCTGCTCGGAGGAGTCCACCGGATGATAGGAACCGTCGTAGAGCACCGCCCTTACGCCCACCACGGGATATGCGGCCAGAGGCCCCCGGATCACAGATTCCTGCAGCCCTTTTTCCACTGCCGGATAATAATTCTTAGGCACGGCTCCGCCCACTACCTCCTGCTCGAACACATAGGGCGTCTCCAGATCCTCGGAGGGGCTGAAGCGCATCTTCACATGTCCGTACTGGCCGTGTCCGCCGGTCTGCTTCTTGTACTTATATTCCACATCCGACTGCTTGCGGATTGTCTCCTTGTACGCCACCTTGGGCTGCGCCAGCTCTACCTCTACCTTGTACTCATTCAGGAGTCGGCTGACGATGATATCCAGATGCTGGTCGCCCATGCCGTAGAGCAGCGTCTGCCTGTTCTCCGCATCGTTCACCACCTTCACCGTGAGATCCTCATGGGTGATCTTCTGCAGGGCCTGAGAAATCTTGTCCACGTCCCCCTTGTTCTTGGGCTTATAGCGCATATACGTATAGGGCGTGGATATCTCGAACTTGCCGAACTTCAGGGGCGTAGCCTTGGTGGAAAGGCTGTTGCCCGTCCTTGCGCCGGTGAGCTTGGCCAGTGCGCCGATATCCCCCGCATGAAGCTCCGGAACCTCCATGGGCTTGTTGCCCTGCATGACATAAAGCTTTCCTACCTTCTCCTCAATGTCCTTATCCACATTGTAGATCACATCGTCAGTCTTAAGAACGCCGGAATTCACCTTGATCAGGGAGTACTTGCCGATGAAGGGATCTACGATGGTCTTCCAGATATAGGCGGACTTGGCCTTGGAGAAATCATAGTCCGCATTGTAGATCTCGCTGGTTTTCATATTCACGCCGGCCACCTTGCGGTTCTCAGGACTGGGCATATATTTCACGATATCGTCCAGCAGCGTATAAACACCCTGACACAGCACGTTGGATCCCATGGTCATGGGGAAGATGCTGCAGTCGCAGACATTGGTGCGCAGCGCCGCCCTGATCTCCGCCTCGGAGAAGGTCTCCCCGCCGAAGTACCGCTCCATCATCTCCTCGCTGGTCTCGGCCACGGCCTCCATCAGAGTATCCCTGCACAGCTCAAGGTTCGCCTTATTGTACTCCGGCACCTCGCAGTCCACCACCTCTTTGCCCTTCCAGCGGTGGCCGGTCTCGGAAACCACGTTCACGTATCCTACGAACTTCTCATCCTCACGGATGGGCAGATTGAAGGGTGCCATCTTCTTGCCGTAAAGGTTTGTCATATCCTCCACCACCTGACGGAAGGAGGCATTGTCCACATCCATATTGGAGACATAGACGAATCGGGGAAGCTTATATTTCTCACAGAGCTCCCACGCCCTCTGAGTGCCAACCTCGATGCCGGACTTGCCGTTCACCACGATGATGGCAGCGCCGGCTGCGCTGACAGCCTCCTCAGCCTCGCCCACAAAGTCAAAATAACCGGGAGCATCCAGCACGTTGATCTTGCAGCCTTCCCACTCTACGGGAATCACTGAGGTGTTGATGGAAAACTTGCGCTTCTGCTCTTCCTTGCCGTAGTCGCTCAGGGTATTGCCGTCAGACACCTTCCCCATTCTGGATGTAATGCCGGAAAGATACGCAAATGCCTCCGCCAGACTGGTCTTACCGCTTCCGCCGTGTCCCAGCAGCACTACATTGCGAATCTTGTCAGTTGTGTAAACTTTCATTTGACTTTCCTCCGTTTTTATGTGATTTGGGCATATTGACATGATAAAGGAAATTTTGTTCAAGACCCATATGCTTATTTTACTAGACAAATGCTTTTTTTACAAGACAATATTGTGTGTAGAGCAAAAATTTATTCCCTCTGTTGATTTTCCGGCCCTGAAATGTTATCGTTGGGGAGGCATCCACGCTATGGGGCTCCTTTCTCCCAGGATGCGGCACAGGGGGACAAAAAGGAAACCACAGCCCCGTCACAGAAAAGAGGTACAAGCATGACCGGACTTACATGCGGGTTCATCGGTCTGGGCCTGATCGGAGGCTCCATCGCAAAAGCGCTCCGGGCCGCCTTTCCGAATATGAAAATCATTGCATACGACATCAATCAGGAGGCCCTCTCTCTGGCGCTCCGGGAGGGAGTCGTCGACAGGGCCGCCTCCGGCATCGACCGGAGTTTTTCCCATTGCGACTATATTTTTCTCTGCGCCCCGGTGCAGCGCAATGACGGAAATCTTGATGCCGTCAGGAAAATCATGGGGCCGAACTGTCTGCTCACCGACGTGGGGAGCGTAAAGACTCCCATACATGAGGCCGTCCATGCCGCCGGACTTGACCATAAATTTATAGGCGGCCATCCCATGGCCGGCAGCGAACGGGTAGGCTATTCCAATTCCAAGGTCACACTTCTGGAAAACGCCTACTACATCCTGACCCCTGCACCTGCCGTCGGAGCGGAAAGGCTGGAGGCCTTCCGCAGGCTGGTGGCCGGGATGGGGGCCATTCCCCTGGTTCTCGACTGCCAAAAGCACGATTATATAACCGCCGCCATCAGTCACCTGCCCCATATTGTCGCCGCTTCTCTGGTGAATCTGGTACGGGACAGCGACTCCGAGGACGGGCTCATGAAGCTGGTGGCCGCCGGCGGCTTCAAGGACATCACCCGGATCGCCTCTTCCTCCGCCCTCATGTGGCAGCAGATCTGCCTTACCAACGCCGAGAACATCTCTTCCCTGCTGGATGACTATATCCGCTGTCTGATCTCGTTCAGGGAGGCCCTCGACGGCCGGTGCGGCACTGCCCTCTATGATGCCTTTGAAAATGCCCGCATTTACCGGGACTCCTTCATCGGTGCCTCCAGCGGCCCCATCAAGCGCTCCTATGACATGAACGTGGATATTGCGGACAAATCCGGCGCTCTGGCCCGTATCACCACCCTGCTGGCAGACCACGGGCTCAGCATCAAGAACATCGGCATCACCCACAACCGGGAGTCCGAGGACGGCGTTCTGCGGCTGGAGTTCTACGACGGTGCCTCCCTGCAGAAGGCCGCCCATGTTCTGGCTGCGGCAGGCTTTGCAGCAAATATAAGGTAGTCGACGTCAGGTCATATCCGGAGTCTGCTCCGCCCCTGAGTAACCCAAAAAGCCATACCGTCATGGTTCAGACCTCCTCTGACGGTATGGCTTCCTTTTTTATGCTGTTGCGTTTCTTTTTGGGGATAGCCTTTCCTCCATGGATATCCCTTCCTCTATTCTCAGCCCGCCTTATGCCAAGCTTAACCGCCAGAACACAGAACAGCATGCCGCACACGCCGCCGCTGGTATCCAGCAGGACGTCCAGAAAGCTGGCATACCTTCCTGGCACAAAATACTGATGCAGCTCATCCCCTGCCGCAGACAGGAACACCCATCCCCCGGTCAGCAGATACCGCATTCTTCTGTTCTCCACCCATTGGCAGAGAAGCGCATAGACCAGAATCCCCATACAGGCATATTCCCCGAAATGCGCCAGCTTCCGCAAAGGATGCTCAAAAGCCTCTGCCATCCTGTCCACAGCATCAGGGCTCCACGGCTCTCCTGCAAGGGAGTTCAGCATCGTCACGCATTTCCCGGAGACCAGACGGCTCAGGGATCCGGACTGCTCTGCATCCTGACCGGAGAACCCGAATATCAAACAGTACAGCAGTCCCAGCATAACAGCCAGAACTGCCGTAACCGCAAATCTCTTATACGTACATTTTATGCACATTTCTCTTTCCCTTAAACTCCTCTGTCCGCCGGCGCAAAAGGCTCCTCGCACCCTCCCGGCCTATTCGCCGGTGACGGTCTGATAAATCTCTATTCTGGACATGTCCATCTCCGGCATACCGATAAAAATAGCCCCATAATCATAATATCCGTCTGATCCCAGCTCTATCCGCACGATCTGCAGGAATGCATGAATCACTTCCCTTGTCCATATGGTAAGGTACGCCTCATACACCTCTCCGATCTGCAGAGCCTCCTCGCACTCGAATCCGATGCCTGTCTTCGATATATCTGAAATATTGATGGAAACCTTGTTTCCGCTGTTTCCATCCAGCCGCTTGATCACCATGCTTCTGGCCGCGTATACTCTGCCCTGC
>CANOFQ010000173.1 GCA_947565325.1 uncultured bacterium | reverse complement strand
TAGAGGAGGTCTTGTTCGACATGCAGCTGGAGGACAGGGGGGAATAAGGAAACTGTCATCTTGCAGGATCTGATAGTAAGTTGCGGTTTATGCAATTGAAATGCCCTGGCCGGGATCCTATAATAATGGCATCTGGTTTTTGGCACCGCAGACGGGCGGAGGACTGCCGTCTGTGCAGGGAACTGCCATCGGGACGGAGGACTGCCGTCTGTATAGGGCGACTGCTTCTGGACGGGATGGTGCTTCGCTCAATCAGGAGGGACGAGCGGAGACCGGTCATCCTGGAAGGATGCGAGATCCTTGCGGAGCGGGTGTTTATGGCTTAAATGCGTTTTCCTCGCTCTGGTGACGGTTCCTGTACTGGCTGGGGGTCATACCGGTAGCCTGTTTGAACTGCCGCATGAAATGTGTCCCGCTCTCATATCCGCAGGAGAGGGCAAGGGCATCTACGGACAGATCGGAGGTGCGCAGATAATAGCGCGCCAGACGGATGCGGGCGGCGATCATGTCCTGCTTGTAGGTGGTGCCGAAAAACTCTTTGTACAAGTGCAGAAAATGGGAGACGCTGATGCCGGCTTCTGCGGCCAGCTCTTCGCCGCTGTACGTCTGGAACGGCGAGTTGATGAGCCGGGTTCGTATGTCGTTTAAAACCGTGAAGTATCTGCTGTCCTTTCTGGGGGACGAACGGGCGTGGAGCTGGTTGGCAATAGAATAGAGAAGGGCATGCATCAGGGAATCCACTACCGCCGGCCCGTATGGGTGGGAGGAGAGCTTTTCCGCCACCACCAGCCTGCTGTATTCGGTCAGGGCGTCCATGCGGGGAAGAGCCAGAGGCTGGTTCACGGGAAGGGAAATCTGCTGCAGGAGATTCTCGTCCCCCGCTTGCAGCTCAAAGTGGATCCAGTCGTCATTATAGTGAGGCTCTCTGTAAAAATAATGGACATAGGAGCAGGGGGCGAACAGGAGGGCAGTGCCCGGGGACAGTTCGCTTACCCGGCCCTGATCCTCGAGGAAGCACCCGGACTTGATGAGAAGCAGGAGGTAATCGTCAAAGCCCTTGGGACGGCGGATGTCCATGGGACCCTTGTGCATGGAATCGTATCCGCATATGTTTACAGTGATCATGGAGGCTCCTTTTCTTTTGAACCGGATGGATCGGAAGTGCTTGATCAATAGTGCTTAGTCACACGGAGGCGAGAGAGGGAGGACAGCGCCGCTTTGCATGAACCGTCAGTTTCTACCTTAGAGGAGCGGGGGCGTTTTGTCAAGAGCGTACTGAAAACATTGGCTGCAAAAGGGGTCAGGGGTGCAGTGCTTCGTTAAAAACAGATTGGCAGGAAGTGGCAAGGAAGGAGGAACCTGCGGTGCGGAATCTGGACGATGAGTACCTTTTGGGCGACGACCTTCTGGTGGCCCCAATGACACTGGAAGACGGCACGGAGCGGAAGGTTTACCTGCCCCGGGGGAAATGGCATGATTTCTGGAAGGACGCGGTTTATGAGGGCGGCAGGGAGCACTTGGTTCATGCGGAGTATGATCGGATTCCCGTGTTTGTCAGGGAAAACTGTATCCTGCCGCTGGCGGAGCCCGTGGAGGCAGTGGGGAAGGACAAGGTGTTCACCATACATCCGAAGGTGTACGGCACCGGCGGAGAGGGCTGTGTGCTGTACGAGGACGATTTTGAGACATTTAATTATGAGAAGGGCTGCCAGAATGAAGTCCGCATTACCCGGAACAGAGACGGGGAGATGGAGGTATGTCGGATCGGGGAAGCCCGGCGGCGCTATGTGGTAGCAGGCTGAACAGTTCCTAAGAAAGGAAAAGAACGTCATGAACAAGATACATAATCCGATTCTGCGGGGATTCCATCCGGATCCGTCCATTGTCCGGGTTGGGGAGGATTATTACATCGCCACCTCCACCTTTGAGTGGTGGCCGGGGGTGCGGCTGCACCATTCAAAGGATCTGGTTCACTGGGAGCTGATCGAGTATCCCCTGAACAGAGTCTCCCAGCTGGATCTGCGGGGCGTGGGGCCGTCTCAGGGGATCTGGGCGCCCTGCCTGACATGGGACAGGGGAACCTTCTATCTGGTGTACACGGTGGTGAAGTCGTTTTACTGCAATATGTACGACACAGAAAATTATCTGGTGACGGCCCGGGACATCCACGGCCCATGGTCCGAGCCCGTGGCGCTGAACAATTTTGGCTTCGACCCTTCTCTGTTTCATGATGACGACGGACGAAAATACATGGTCAGCATGGTGACGGACCATAGGGTTCCGAAGAAATATGCGGGAAGGCTGGTGCTGCAGGAGTACGATGCCGCTGGGGAAAAGATGACGGGCCCGGTGCGGGATATTTACCGGGCGGAGGGAATCTTTCTGGAGGGGCCCCACATTTTGAAGCGCCGGGGCTGGTACTACCTCTTCAGTGCGGACACGGGGACGGGGGAGGGGCACGGCCAGACGATCCAGCGCTCCCGGAACATATGGGGGCCTTATGAGATGTACCGTCCTCTGGACGAAAAAAGGCAGGAGGGGGAGGCATGGTCTGTTCTCACTTCCAGACATCATGAGGACATCCTTCTGCAGAAGGCAGGCCACTGTGATCTGGTAGAGACGCAGGACGGGGAGTGGTATGCGGTGCATCTGTGCGGCAGGGCCTCGGCGGGGCGGAACCCTGAGACGGCGGAGCGCTTTGCGGGGGCAAGGCGGTATATGCTGGGCAGGGAGACCGCTGTCCAGAAGATGCGGTGGACGGAGGACGACTGGCTGGTTCTGGATCAGGGGGGCAACACGCCCGGGGAGGTAGTGGAGCCGCCTAAGTGCGCGCTGAAGGGATGGCGCGGCGGGGAAGGCATATCTGAAGGCAGCCAGAGGCAGCGCAGCGGGGAAGGCGTGCCGGAAAGCAGCCAGAAGCAGCACGGCGGCACTGTGCCAGGACGACAGACCGCTTCGGAACTAGGAGCCGGACGGGACGACTTTGACAGCCCGGTCCTTTCTTTGGACTACCAGTCCCTGCGGATTCCCATGGATGAGCATTATCTGTCGCTGACGGCCCGGCCCGGATGGCTCCGGATGTACGGGCGCAGCGGTCTGGCGTCCCGGTTTTCCCAGACGCTGATCGCCCGCAGGGTGACGGAGTACCATATGGAGGCGGATACTAACGTGGATTTCGAGCCGGAAGTGTTCAAGCAGATGGCGGGGCTGATTCTGATGTATGACACGGACAATTATCTGTATCTGCATATTTCCCATGACGAGGATCTGGGGAAGTGCATCACGCTGCTGAAAGCGGAAAACAAGAAGTACGAGTATCTTGCGGACTATATCCCGCTGGAGGCGGGGAGGGACGTGATCTTGGGCCTGAAGCTTCAGGGTATAGGAGTACAGTTCTATTACGGGTACCGTGACGGGCAGGCCCTGCGGGAAATCGGGCCCCATATAGATGCGAGCTTTCTCTCGGACGAGGCGTGCAGGGAAGGGTGGTTCACCGGCTCCATGGCAGGAATCTGCTGTCAGGATCTGACGGGCTTCGGAAAGCACGCAGATTTCGACTGGTTCCGGGTGCAGGCTTTCCCGGGCCGTATCTGATAGAACCGGGCAGAACCGCTGCGGCAGGAGATATGCCGGGAAGCGCAGGGAGTGCACACCGGACAGAGGGTATGTCGGGAAGCGCAGGGAGTGCACACCGGACAGAGGGTATGCCGGGAAGCGCAGGGAGCGTGCGCCAGACAGAGGGTATGCCGGGAAGCGCAGGGCGCACACATAGGACAAGGATGCTTCGGTGAAAACTGGGCCCGAAGGTTTTCGGTCTCAGGTACACAAGTTATGGCGAGGAGGAAATAAGTACGTGGAGAAATATAAAGAATGGGCCAAAGCCCAGCTGGAAAAAGCCCGTGTAAAAATGGCGTGGGTGAGCGAGAAAAACCGGCAGCGGATTCCCTACACCACGGACGAGAACGGGAATTATGACGACCGGGGGGACGAAAGCCGGGAATGGAGTCTGGACGACGGGCCAAACTGGTGGACCAACGGATTCTGGGGCGGCATCCTATGGCTGCTGTATCAGGATACAAAGGATCCGAAATATAGGGAGATCGCCAGATTTTCTGAGAAAAAGCTGGAAAAGTGTTTTCAGGATTTCTACGGGCTGCACCATGACGTGGGATTCATGTTCCAGCCCACGGCGGTGACGGACTGGCGGCTGACCGGCAATAAGGATGCCAGACGGATCGCCATGCACGCCGCAAACCTTCTGGCGGGAAGATTCAACCCCATGGGCAGGTTCATCCGGGCATGGAACGAGGTGGGAGGCAGCGACACCAGAGGATGGGCCATCATAGACTGCTTGTTCAATATTTCCCTGCTGTACTGGGCTTCGGAGGAGAGCGGGGATCCTAGGTTCCGCCAGATTGCCATGATGCACGCAGACACGGTGATGGAGCACTTCATCCGTCCGGACGGCTCGGCGTGCCATATCGTGGAGTTCGACCCGGAGAGCGGGAGGATGGTGAGAAGCCATGGGGGCCAGGGCCTCGGGGAAGGCTCCTCATGGACCAGAGGGCAGGGCTGGGCGCTGTACGGTTTTACGAACAGTTACATACACACCGGGAAAAAGGAGTATCTGGAGACGGCCAGAAAGGTGGCGGCGTACTGCATTGCCAACATTCCGGAGAGCGGCATCGTCCCCGTGGACTTCAGGCAGCCGGAGGATGTGGAATGGGAAGATTCCTGCGGTGCCTGCGTGATTGCGGGAGGGCTGCTGGAGCTGGCGAAGCTTCAGCCCGAGACGGAGAGGGAAGCCCTGACGGAGGCTGCCTTCCGGATCCTGAGGGCGATCGCCGATACAAGGGCGGACTGGACCGGGGGCTGCGATGCCATCGTGCAGAACTGCAGTGCGGCCTACCATGTGGACAGGCATCATGTCACCATGGTGTATGCGGACTATTATTTTCTTGAGTCGCTGTACAAGCTGGCGGGAGCAGAGATCCATATGTGGTAGGCCCCTTACGCCGTGCTGGCCGTGGATAAGGACGCCCTGCTTTTGCGGACGCATCCTGCGCTAAATGCAAGTTTGTAATGTACAGTTGCTTATGTACGGTTCTGCCGCTCCTTACTGGGAAGCGCTCTTGTGCTGCTCCCGGTACTGACTGGGCGTCATTCCCGTGTTCTTTTTAAAGTAGGTGTAGAAATAATTGGGGGAGGTGAAATCCAGCCGCTCACAGAGGGACTGGATGGAATCGTCCGTCTCCGTCAGGATCCTGCAGGCGTACTGGATTTTTTTATCTGTAATGTATTTGGAGAGGGAGACCCCCATATGTTCCTTGAAGAGATTGCGCAGGTAGTTGGTGGACAGGTGGAGCCAGGAAGCCGTCTGTTCCACTGTCAGGTCGCCGGAGCAGATATGCTTCTCCACATAGGCGACGGTTTCCTCGATGATCCGGGGCGTCTCACTTATGTTCTGCCGGATTTCATGAAGTCGGGCGATGTTTTCCGAGATGCGCTGTGAAAACTGCTCCCGGATCTCGTTCAGGGTATAGCGGTCAAAGGGGTTATTGTCATGGGAAAACTGGTTTCTGGTCTGCAGTCCGGACTGGACTTCCGCAGTCCGCAGGGAGGTATTCAGCGCCATCACGTTCAGGACGATATTGTCTATATGGCTGCCGGACAGCGCCTGAAAATAGCTGTCCAGCTTTTCCGTGACCGCAGGCTCTCTGCAGGAGAGCATGGCGGAGACGATGTCCTTCTGTTCCTGAAGCATGATTTCAGAGCTATCGTCAGAAGGCAGGCCGGCATAGTTCAGGACGCTGTCTCCTCCCGTCAGGAAGCGGTAGCGCAGCGCCATCCTCGCCTAGGCATAGGACTCCGGCAGGCTGGAGGGGGTGTCGCAGGGCAGTCCCACTCCCGTGGTCACGGTCTCGTGGAAGTATTCGTTCATACACTGTCCGGCTTTGGCGATGAGGGCCGTAAAATGACGGGCATCGTCCGTGTCGGAGAACAGAACATAGGCAAGGATTCCGTCCTCGATTTCCGCCCAGAGGGAACGGGGCATCAGCTCGGAGGCGATATTCTGCAGGGAATCCGACATGAGCTTATAATCTGACGGGCTGCTGGAGAGGAGCTTCTGGGCATTGTCAAGGGAGAACAAGGCCACCTGATAGTATTCTGCGTCAAAGGACAGATCATACTGTGCCAGAGTTTTTGCGTTCAGGGTGCCGAAATAATGTTCGGCGGTGAGGATGCGCTGCAGGATGTCCATTCGCTTTACTGTGTGAATCTGCTTCTGGTTCTGGGCGGAGGTATGGACTAAAGTGGCGACAGTGCTGGTCAAGTAGGAGATTTCGTCCGGATGGCTGTCCGGAGTGTGCTTGTAATGGGCCTTCAGCAGCTTTGTGAGGTTGTTTACGGGAAGGTAAAGGATATAGCTCAAAAGCAGCGCGAGCCCCAGCCCCAGAAAGGTGAACAGCACAAAGGAGGCCAGAGTGGAGTAAAGCATGGTGTTTTTTGTTGAAAAGGGAGACACCGCCAGCAGCGTCACATAGGTGAAGCCGAAGGAGGTGCTTTTCTGGTATAAGACATTGTACCGCTTGGAGGAAAGCTTTACGGGCAGTTCTCCCTTGGACTGGCCGGCGGCCTGGATATCCTGATACCAGCCGGTTCCTGACAGATCCGCTGCGAATGCCGTATCGCTGCTGCTGTTGATGACCATGCCGTGGCTGTTTATGACAAGCGTATCGGAATAAACGGCATTGTGGTTCAGCAGCGCTTCATAGGCGGAGCGCTTCAGGTTTACCACGAATGAAGCCCCTATCTGGAGAATCCGGAATACCCCGGCCTTAGCGGCGCTTTTTCTGGGACGGTGCTGAAGAATAACCTGATAGGAGGGGAACAGTGCGCACTGCCTGTCTGCAGAACCTACGGTTCGGGCATTCCGTGTATCTATTATAGGAAGGATCTGGCGCAGAAATACCATATGGATGTTCTGGAGAATGCGGAAGAACTGCAGGCCTATCTGGAGGCGCTGCTCGCTTATGAACCAGAAATGATTCCACTGGTGCTGCGGGGGGATCGGGGGTTTTACAGTTTTCAGCCCGACCCTCATCCTCTGACAGAGGAACAGGCGGCAAGGATGGTATATCCGGTTACCATAGGGGACATCAAGGTGGTGGCGCAGCTTGACGAATCCGGGACCAAAGTGGAGGCCATAGGAATCATGGGGGACGAGGAGGGTTTCGGGGATTTCATGGAGGGGCTGCAGTACGATTTTCTGGTCTCTTCTCTGGAGGGGTACAGGAACTGGAACCGTTATTGTGAGGAGGACGTGCTGAATAGGCAGGATCAGGAGGCTGTATTCCAGTCGGGAGCAGGGGGGGCATATATCGGGACGCTGGATGATTATGAGAAGGTGGAACGGCTTCTGACCAGTCAGGTGGAAGGTGCGAAGCTGGGCGTATATATCATCAGTGAAGCGATCAGGGAGAGACGGGACGCAGCCATCAGAAGCGATTACCGTGCGAACAACTATGTCTGTATTCCCGCATCCTCCCGCCATGTGGAGGAGACCGTGCGTTTCCTGGACTGGCTGTTCGCATCC
>CANOFQ010000172.1 GCA_947565325.1 uncultured bacterium | reverse complement strand
AACTATTTTTGTCGAAAAACAACCCTTCTGCTGTACCAATTGCACATTTTGGTCTGTTTTTTCAGCCAAAATGTGCAATTGGTACAGCAGAAGGGTTGTTTTTCGACAAAAATAGTTTAACAATGCAATTGACTAAAGCGTCAAAGGTGGGTTATTCTTAATGAATAAAGCATATAGCCTTTTTGTCAGGGCATATAATGCTAAATGTGTTCGTATCACAATATGGAGGAGGAAAAGAGATGTCCAGAGTGTATAATTTCTCCGCAGGGCCTGCGGTTCTGCCGGAGGAGGTGCTGCAGGAGGCTGCGGCCGAAATGCTTGACTATAGGGGAACCGGAATGTCGGTCATGGAGATGAGCCACCGTTCCAAGGCTTATGATACCATCATCAAGGAGGCGGAGGCTGATCTGCGTGAGCTGATGAACATCCCTGACAATTATAAGGTACTCTTTCTGCAGGGGGGAGCAAGCCAGCAGTTCGCCATGATTCCCATGAACCTGATGAAGAACAGGGTGGCGGACTATATCGTCACCGGCCAGTGGGCCAAGAAGGCCTATCAGGAGGCATGCCTCTACGGAAAGGCCAATAAGATCGCATCCTCCGAGGACGAAACCTTCTCCTATATACCGGACTGCTCGGATCTTCCTGTCAGCGAGGATGCGGACTATGTGTATATCTGTGAAAACAATACTATCTACGGAACCAAATTCAAGACGCTGCCCAACACCAAGGGCAAGACCCTGGTGGCGGACGTGTCCAGCTGTTTTCTGTCGGAGCCGGTGGACGTGACCAGATACGGCCTGGTCTACGGAGGCGTCCAGAAGAACATCGGGCCTGCGGGCGTGGTCATCGTGATCATCCGGGAGGATCTGATCAGGGAGGACGTGCTGCCCGGTACACCTACCATGCTGAAATACAAGGTTCATGCAGACAACGGCTCCCTCTACAACACCCCTCCCGCTTACGGCATCTATATCTGCGGCAAGGTGTTCAAGTGGCTCAAGAAGCGGGGCGGGCTTGAGGCCATGAAGGAGTACAATGAAAGAAAGGCCAAGATACTCTATGATTTTCTGGACGCAAGCAGGCTGTTCCGGGGAACAGTCCGGAAGGAGGATCGCTCTCTGATGAACGTGCCCTTCGTGACCGGCAGCGAGGAGCTGGATGCGAAGTTCGTGAAGGAGGCCAAGGAGGCCGGCTTCGAGAATCTGAAGGGCCATAGGAGCGTGGGCGGCATGCGGGCCAGCATCTACAATGCCATGCCCATAGAGGGCGTGGAGAAGCTGGTGGAATTCATGAAAAAATTCGAGGCGGAGAACGCCTGAAAGCTGAGGAAGGATGCGTCAAGGGCTCGGGCGGCAGAGTGGTCGACTCCAAAAGGACGGACGGCGCCGCCGATGAATCGGGTGCCCGCAGAGAGGGCAGGGAGGTATGGATATGTACAAGGTAAATTGTCTGAATCCCATAGCGGACGTAGGACTGAAGAATTTCAGTGAAAAATACGAAATCACCGCCGATGTGAAGGAGGCGGACGGCATTCTGGTGCGAAGCGCCTCCATGCACGACATGGAGCTGCCGGAGCGCCTTCTGGCGGTGGCCAGAGCCGGGGCCGGGGTCAACAACATTCCGCTGGACAGATGTGCGGAGCACGGCGTGGTGGTGTTCAACACTCCAGGGGCCAATGCCAACGGCGTGAAGGAGCTGGTGATCGCAGGCATGCTCCTTGCGGCAAGGGACGTGGTGGGCGGCATCGAGTGGGTGAAGGCGTCCAAGGAAAATGCGGATATCGCCAAGGCTGCGGAGAAAGAGAAAAAGAATTTTGCCGGAACGGAGATCATGGGGAAAAAGCTGGGCGTCATCGGTCTTGGGGCCATCGGCGTCAAGGTGGCCAACGCCGCCATCGGTCTGGGCATGGAGGTCTACGGCTATGACCCCTATCTGTCCGTGAATGCAGCATGGAACCTGAGCCGGTCTGTGATCCATGTGCTGAACGTGGACGATATCTATGCCCGGTGCGACTATATTACCATCCATGTGCCCCTTCTGGATTCCACCAAGGGCATGATCAATGCGGTGTCCATTGCCAAGATGAAGGAGGGCGTGATTCTGCTGAATTTCGCCAGAGACCTGCTGGCCAATGAGAAGGATGTGCTGGAGGGTCTCCAGAGTGGCAAGATCGCCAGATATGTGTCCGATTTCCCCAATCCGGTGACGGCGGGGCAGAAGGGCTGTATCGTGATCCCCCATCTGGGAGCCAGCACGGAGGAGTCCGAGGACAACTGCGCTGCGATGGCGGTGGAGGAGCTGATGGACTATTTGGAGAACGGAAACATACGCAACAGCGTGAATTACCCTGCCTGTGACATGGGCGTATGTACAAAGGCGGGCCGGGTGGCCATCTTCCACAAGAACATTGCGAACATGATCACAAAATTCACGGCGGAGTTCGGCGAGAAGGGCATCAATATCAGCGACATGACCAACAAATCCCGGGGAGAGGTGGCCTATACCATGCTGGACGTGGAGGAGAAGCCCTCCGGGGAAATCATTTCGGCGCTGGAGAAGATCGGCGGCGTGTTCCGGGTGAGGATCGTGAAGGGATAGACGGGGGAATTTTTAGCTTATATTCAGATGCCGGAAATCGGCTCCTTTCGGTCAGGCTGTGTGAACAGTAACCCGTAAAGCTTTCCGCTTGAAAATATTGCATTTTTTTGTTGACAGAATAGATCTTCTCATGGTATATTGGCCCTAATAAAGGGAGTAGCTTGCATGGGCCTCCAGGAGGGAGGACATGTTTATCTAGCCGTCAATACGATTTTCCAGAGATTCCTTTCTTAAGAAAATCCGGCTCTGTAAGTAAGAAGCGAGACTTTGTTGCACAAATGCAGCAGGGTCTCGCTTTTTCTGTGGTAGACAAAAAATCTGCATCGAACAAAACGAACAAAAGAAACAGATTGAAAAAAACAGAATGCTGAAAAGAGCGGAAGCGCTGCTGAATCAAGAGAGAAGGCAAGGAGGAAAGGGAGAAATGGATTGGATTGGTTCGATGCTGTTGTTGTGTCTTGGATTCGTCATGCTGATAAAGGGGGCGGATTTTTTCGTCGAGGGGGCATCTAAGATTGCGGAAAAATTCGGTATCCCGCAATTGGTCATCGGCCTGACCATCGTGGCCATGGGAACCAGTGCGCCGGAGGCGGCGGTGAGTATCACGGCTGCCCTGAAGGGAAATGCCGATATTACCATCGGCAATATCGTGGGAAGCAATATCCTGAACATTCTGGTCATATTGGGGATTTCCGCCGCCGTTGCGCCATTGGCAGTGAAAAAAAGCACGGTTTTTGGAGAACTGCCATTTATGATCGGGATCACGATTCTGCTGTTCCTGCTCGGGGCGGGAGGCAGCATCGGATTTGGGGACGGCGCATTGCTGATGCTGCTTTTTGTGGCATATCTGGCGTATCTTTTCCGGATGGCAAAAAAGGGAGACGGCTCTCCAAGGGATGCGTCAAAGAAGCTGTGTCTATGGAAATCCCTTCTTGGAACCGCAGCCGGTCTGGCGCTGATCGTGACAGGCAGTTATATAGCCGTGGATGCCGCCAGTGTGCTGGCAAGACTGTTCGGCATGACGGAAAGGTTTATCGGCCTGACCATCGTGGCCCTCGGCACGTCGCTGCCGGAGCTTTTCACATCTGTGTCGGCGGCCGCAAAGGGAAAGGCGGACATTGCTGTCGGGAATATTGTGGGCAGCAATATTTTCAACATTCTTTTCGTGGTAGGGGCTTCCGCCCTGATCACGCCGGTGCCTTTTTCGGAAGGGTTCTATGAGGACACTTTGATTGCTGCCGGGGCGGGCGTTCTGCTGCTGTTTTTCAGCATGCGGAAATGTAGACTGAACCGATTGGGAGGATGGCTTCTGTTGATCGGATACGGGGCATATTTTGCATTTCTGTGTCTTTAGAGTAAATGTGAGATGCCGCCATATGCTCAGAACAGAATCATTCTCGATGAAGAGCATCGTCAATAAGAATTATCTTTAATGAAAATTATCCTTCATGAAAAGGGAATTATGCTTCATGAAAAGAGGAATTATGCTTCATAGAAAGAGGATTTATGCTTCATGAGAAGAGGATTCTGGCAGAAGAGGGGTTACAAAATAGGCGAATTGCCGTATATAGGGGATGTATTGAAGAAAAATGGGGACAAATAGAATGGGGACAGCTATGGCAAAAATATTGATAACAAATATAGAAGGATACTCCAAAATAAAGGCAATCAAAAAGTAATCAAAAAGTAAAGAAATCCAAAAATAGAGGAATCCCAAAATAAAGGAATTCCAAAATAAAGGAATCCCAAAATAGGGGAATCCAAAAATAAGGGAATCCAAAAATAAGGGAATCCAAAAATAAAGGAATTCCAAAATAAAGGAATCCAATAGTAAAAAGAATCCAAAAGAGAAGGAATTATAAAAGAAACGAAGCTAAAAAAGAGCAAAAATGAAAGTGCAAGCAGGAATGAAAACAGGAGGACGACACGAATGGATCTATTTGACGGACTGACTTTGATCGGCGGCTTAAGTCTGTTTCTCTTTGGCATGAGCATCATGGGGCAGGCTCTGGAGCGGAGGGCCGGGGAAAGGCTGCGGGCTCTTCTGGGGAAATTCACCACGGGGAGGGCTGCGGGCTTTCTGACGGGGATGGCCGTGACGGCGGTGATCCAAAGCTCCTCCGCAACCACGGTGATGGTGGTAGGTTTCGTGAATTCCGGCCTGATGACCCTGAGACAAGCCATCAATGTGATCATGGGAGCCAACGTAGGAACCACTGTCACCGCATGGATCCTGAGCCTTGCGGGAATCGACAGCGGGAGCTGGTATATCAGGCTCCTGAAGCCCTCCTCCTTCACCCCGGTGCTGGCTCTGGCGGGTATCATCCTCTATATGTTCTGCAAGGGGGGAAAGAAAAAGGACACGGGCATGATCTTATTGGGCTTTGCCACACTGATGTTCGGCATGGAGACCATGTCAGGGGCAGTGGCCGGGCTGGGAGAGCTTCCCGGATTTCAGAGACTGTTTGTCATGTTCCGGAATCCGGCGCTGGGAGTGCTGGCAGGGGCGGTTCTGACGGCGGTGATCCAGTCCAGCTCCGCATCGGTGGGAATCCTGCAGGCGCTGGCAGTCACGGGGCAGGTTTCCTACGGCGCAGCCATTCCCATCATTATGGGACAGAATATCGGTACCTGCCTGACGGCAGTGCTTTCCTCCGTTGGGGCGAACAAGCATGCCAAGAGGGCGGCCATGGTGCATCTTTCCTTTAACTGTATCGGCACTGTGGTGTGGATGACAGTCTTCTGGCTGGTCAAGCTTGCCGTTCCCATGGACTTTCTGGAGGAGCCGGCCTCTCTGGTTGGCATCGCAGCGGCCCATTCCGTTTTCAACCTGCTCTGCGTGGCATTGATGCTTCCTCTTTCCGGGTTTCTGGAAAGGCTCGTGAACCGTCTGGTGCCTGATGTGAGGCAGCCGGAGCGATATATGGAACTGGATGAAAGGCTTTTTGCGGCGCCCTCCATCGCACTGGAGCGCTGCCACGAGATTGCGGCCGACATGGCGGAAATCGCAGTGGCTTCCCTGAAGGAGGGGATCGCATCTTTTGACAAGTATACTTCCCAGCTGGCTGCCTCCGTGAGGGAAAAGGAGGAAAAGACCGATCATTACGAGGACATTCTGGGAACCTATCTGGTGAAGCTCAGCGCAAGGCAGATCAGCAGCAGGGACAGCATGGAGGCCGCAAAGCTGCTGAAGCTGATCGGTGACTTCGAGCGGATTTCCGACCATGCGGCCAACCTGCTGGAAACGGAGGAGGAAATCAGGGAGAAGGAGCTTAAGTTCACTCCGCAGGCGGCCATGGAGCTGCGGGTGATCTTTGCCGCAGTGGAGGAGGCGCTGGATCTGGCGCTGAGAGCATTCCTGAAAAATGATCTGGAATCCGCTGCGACGGTAGAGCCGCTGGAGCAGGTGATCGACCGGCTGAAGGAGGAGATGCGCACCCGCCATATCTTACGTATGCAGCAAGGAAACTGCTCCATTGAAGCCGGGTTCGTGTGGTCTGATCTTCTCACCGATCTGGAGCGCACTGCGGATCATTGTTCCAATATAGCAGGGTGTATGCTGGACATGGCAAGGCAGAACATGAATCTCCACGAGTCCCTGCGGGAATTCCGAAGCAGCAGCGAGGATTATCAGAGGAAATTCAGGGACTATGAGGAAAAATATGCTCTGGAGTAAGCAGAAAACCCTTGACAGTTCCCCAACGTCACCCTTTATCATGAGATAAGAAATCGTGATAAAGGGTGATTCATGAAATGTATGCCGGGCATGACGGCCGGAACAACCAAGCTGCGGACCGACCGGGGTGCATACAGCGACAGAGAGGAGGGAACAGCTTTATGGAAGGGACATTGTACACGGCGGGGGAAATTGCCAGAATTGCAGGGGTTTCTCTCCGCACCATCCGTTTTTACGACGCCAAGGGACTGCTGAAGCCGGTATCCCATTCGGAGGCGGGATACCGCTACTATGACCGGGAATCGCTGGCGGTGCTGCAGCGAATCCTGATGCTGAAATATCTGGGGTTTCCGCTCCAGAAGATAGAGGAGCTCCTGAAAGCCGGGGACACAGTGCCGCCGCTCTCCGAACAGAAGGCGCTTCTGCAGCAGAAGAAAGCGCATCTGGAGGAGATGATCTCCGCAATAGAGATGGCGGAGGAAAATGGGGATGCAGATAGATGGAGCTATCTGATCAGACTGTTGAACTTACTTACGGAGGACGAAAAGGTGCAGGAGCAGTATGAGACATCCTCCAATCTGGAAAAGCGGATTCGTCTGCACGATTACAGTACAAGTCCCCAGAGCTGGATGGAATGGGTATATGACCGTCTGGAGCTGCGTGAGAACGAGCAGGTGCTGGAGCTGGGCTGCGGCACGGGACTTCTGTGGCAGACAAATATACATAGGCTGCCTTGCGGTCTGAATCTGACGCTGACTGACCGTTCATGGGGGATGCTGGAGAAGACGAAGGAGAATCTCGCCGGATTTCAGGACTTATTGCAGGAAAGGGGAATTAAGATAGAGTACCGCAGGGAGGACGGGGACTGTCTGGCTCTGGAAAAGGCGAGGTACCATTGTGTCATAGCAGATCATATGCTTTATCATGTGAAGCAGAGGCAGGCGTGTATAGGGGAGATAGCGGGCAGCCTTAAGGAAAGCGGGCGCTTTATATGCTCCACCATAGGCGATGAACATATGCGGGAGCTCCATGACATTGTGGCAGAGTTTGATTCCAGAATCGAAATGCCGTTCAGAAAGATTACGGCAGGCTTTCGGCTGGAGAACGGACAGGCGCAGCTGGCTCCTTTTTTCTCCCGGATAGAGCGTATGGATCAGGAGAATGATCTGGTCGTGGACGACGCAGAGGCGGTTTATGACTACGTGTGCTCTTATCCGGGCAACGCAGCCCTGATTCTGGAACAGAGAGGACAGGAGTTCCGTAGTCTGCTGAGGGAGCGGTCAAGCACGTTGGGGAGTTCATCGACAGGCACACACCAATTGCAGTGC
>CANOFQ010000171.1 GCA_947565325.1 uncultured bacterium | reverse complement strand
ACACTTACTATAACGGCATGGAGGTCTATTATAACGGCCCGGACACCATTGCGGATAAGACGCTTTATGCCAAGGAGAAGCTTGGAGGCATCATGGTCTGGGAGCTGACGCAGGATACGGCAGATGGAGAAAGGAGCCTGCTGCAGGCCATCGGAAGGGGTATCTAGGCTGGAGGTGAGTCAAAAAGTGTGTCAGAACCCCGGAATTGCCCTTCGGACCACGCAAAAATCCCGAGCCTGCACCATTTGCGAAGCCCGGGATTCTTAAAGGGGAGGATTAAGTATTATCTTTATCTTCTGTAAGATCAAAGGAGGGGTTCCTTGACATTGAATAGTGTTGCACGAAAAAAGGAAATTATACACGGGAAGAAAAATTTTTTACCATTGTCTTCTGTCGGCAGCAGACGATAAAACCTGCTCTGCAAGGCAGCAGACTTCTATGGACGTTCCCTTGCCGGAAAAAGACGGAAAGAATCCAGACGAAAGGCGACAGAAGCCATAGCGCACAGAAAAAGGGGCTTTCCAGAAGGCTGCCCGCCACATCTGCGTTTGTCTTGCCAGTATAACGATTTTTGGCGGCCTGCACCGACAGCCCCGGTTCCAAGATTTCACAATTCTTGCGGTCGGGTATGTTTGATCCGCCCAGCAGGAAATCGGTGGATCGCTCAGCTTGTCTGTTTTCCCGTTGAGTCAGTATCGGCGGCGGGAAGTTTGAGTGAGAGTTGAGTGAGCAAAATGTATTTGAAAGATTTATATTGTGTTCAGGGGTAATCTGTTATATACTGATAGGAGCGGCGGATGTCCCGGACGTCCGGCAGAGCAAGGGCCGGCGGGAAGCCGGTGAAATAAAAGGAGAAGGTGGTGCATTGACATGACACTATTGGAGCAATGGAAAGGGCTGGCTTACGATGAGTCGGTGGGAAAGGATAAGCTGCAGAGATTCTGGGCCTCTTATTTTCAGGAGGAAAAGGACATATATGCCCAGCTTCTGAAAAATCCTGATGAGACAGTGAGGGGAACCGTGAAGGAGCTGGCGGAGCGGTATCAGGTGTCCCTTATGACCATGACGGGCTTTCTGGACGGTATAAACGAAAGTCTGGTGGAGCCGAATCCCATCGAGGAGATGGGGGAGGACACGCAGGTCAGTCTGGGCTTCGACAAGGAGCGGCTGTACAAGAATATGGTGGCTGCGGAGGCGGACTGGCTTTATGGTCTGGCGGAGTGGCAGGATATTTTTGACGAGGCTACCAGAAAGGCGCTCTATAGGGAGCAGAAGGCTTCCACCACGATCGTGAAGGAAGCGAAGGTATATCCCAATGATCCCTGTCCCTGCGGAAGTGGCAAAAAATATAAAAAATGCTGTGGCAAACCGTCCAAGGAGACAGTGTCCTGAGGATAGGGGTCCAAGGGCCGTGTGCGAGGTGTCCTGAGGACGAGGGTCCAAGGGCCGTGTGCGAGGTGTCCTGAGGACGAGGGTCCAAGGGCCGTGTGCGAGGTGTCCTGAGGACGAGGGGCTAAGGGCCGTGTGCGAGGTGTCTGAGGATACAGTAACCGGGGGAAGTCTTCAGAGACGCAACCGCCCGGGGACGGGTCCGGTGCCCGGAGACATGAGAAGATATGCGCTGCTGCAACGAACCACTACTATAAGCAGGCAATGGGAAGGGCTCTTTTCGGCGGGAAAGGGTTCTTTTTGGTGAAAAACAGGGCCGGGGCCGCTCTATACGTAAAGAACGGCGCCCCTTCGGCGGTGGAAGAGTTAAAAAATAAGGAGCAGAACAGTGAACATAGCATCGTTTTTAGTGCCAAAGGCGGAGGTGGCATACCTGCGGGATGACATGACGCTCCGGCAGGGGCTGGAGAAGCTGCGCAGAAGCGGGTTTACGGCCATTCCGGTCATCGACAGGGAGGACAGATATATAGGGGTGGTCAGCGTGGGCGATTTTTTGTGGAATATCCTCGCCTACAACCAGAATCTGGAGGATATCACTCTGAAGAGGCTGGAACACATGACAGTGCGGGACTTCCTGCAGAACGGAAAGGTGAAGGCTGCCTGCATCGATACTGCCATGGAGACTCTGCTGGAGCAGGCCAAGAGCCAGAATTTCGTGCCCGTGATCGACGACAGAAGCGTATTTATCGGGATCGTGACCAGAAGCGACATTATAAAGTATTTTGTGAACCGACAGGGAAGCGAAACAAACAAGGATCAGCATTGATTATACATAGGAGGGCATACTAATCATGAAGAAACTGGAAGAATATGTGGTGAGCATTCCTGATTTTCCGGAGGAGGGCATTATTTTTCGGGACGTGACCAGCGTGCTGCAGGATGCGGAGGGGCTGCAGCTTGCGGTGGACACCATGCAGGAGCTGGTGAAGGATCTGGAGTATGACGTGGTGGCAGGGCCGGAGTCCAGAGGATTTATCTTTGGAACCCCCATTGCCTATAATAATAAAAAGCCCTTCGTGCTGATACGCAAGAAGGGGAAGCTTCCGAGGGAGACGGTTTCCGTGGCTTATGACCTTGAATACGGTCAGGCAGTCATAGAGATGCATAAGGACAGCATAAAGCCGGGTCAGCGGGTGCTGATCGTGGACGACCTGATCGCCACGGGGGGCACCACGGAGGCCATGATCAAGCTTGTGGAGCAGCTGGGCGGTCAGGTGGTGGGCGTAGTGGTGCTGATGGAGCTGGCAGGACTGAAGGGCCGGGAGAAGATAGCAGGGTACCGCCTTGAGTCGGCGATCTGTTATCCGGGGAAATAATGCATCTGCATAGGTATGCGATGAGGACAATGGGCAGGAAGGCGCAGGTAGTGTATGGCAGAAGAGAAGATTGATGACATTTTTGATGATGGAAAGATGAATGATTCCCATGAATTTGTGAATCCTGAGGAGCTGTATCAGGAGCTTATTCGCTGTGTGCGCAAATACCATCCAAGCGACGATATTTCTATGATAGAAAAGGCGTACCGGACTGCGGCGCAGGCCCATAAGGATCAGTTTCGCAAGTCGGGGGAGCCCTATATCATCCATCCTTTGAACGTGGCCATCATTCTGGCGGAGCTGGAGCTGGATAAGGAGACTATCATTGCAGGTATTCTTCACGACGTGGTGGAGGATACGGTCATGAGCGAGGAGGATCTGACCAGAGAGTTCGGCGCAGATGTGGCGCTGCTGGTAGACGGGGTCACGAAGCTGGAGAAGATTCCCCTTTCCTCGGGAGGCGACCAGTCTGATGCCAAGCTGGAGATGCAGGCGGAGAACCTGAGGAAGATGTTCCTCGCCATGGCCAAGGACATCCGGGTGATACTGATCAAGCTGGCAGACAGGCTCCATAATATGCGCACGCTGCAGTACAAGACACCGGAGAGCCGCCAGCGCATCGCCAAGGAGACGCTGGAGATATACTGTCCCATTGCCCAGAGGCTGGGCATCAGCAAGATCAAGATAGAACTGGACGACTTGTCGCTGAAGTATCTGGAGCCGGATGTATATTATGACCTTGTGGACAAGATCGCAGTGCGCAAGAGCGAGCGGGAGAAATATATACAGAATATCGTGGACGAGGTCAGCGAGCATATCCAGAAGGCCGGCATCAGGGCGAAGATCGACGGAAGAGTGAAGCATTTCTTCAGCATCTATAAAAAGATGAAGAATCAGGACAAGACGCTGGACCAGATTTATGATCTGTTCGCCGTGCGGATCATCGTGGAGTCCGTGAAGGACTGCTATGCGGCGCTGGGGGTCATACACGAGATGTATAAGCCCATCCCGGGCAGATTCAAGGACTACATTGCCATGCCGAAGCCCAATATGTACCAGTCCCTGCACACCACCCTGATCGGCAGCTCAGGGCAGCCCTTCGAGATCCAGATCCGCACCTTCGAGATGCATAAGGCTGCGGAGTACGGCATTGCGGCCCATTGGAAGTACAAGGAGGCCTCCGACGGCAAAAAGGTGGCGGCCCAGGAGGAGGAGAAGCTGGCGTGGCTGCGCCAGATTCTGGAATGGCAGAGAGACATGTCGGACAACCGGGAGTTTATGAACCTGCTGAAGAATGATCTGGATCTGTTCTCTGACAGTGTGTACTGCTTCACTCCCTCCGGCGAGGTGAAGAACCTGCCTGCGGGCTCCACCACCATCGATTTTGCCTACAGCATACATTCTGCGGTGGGGAACCGGATGGTGGGGGCCAGAGTGAACGGCAAGCTGGTGACCATCGATTATGAGATCAAGAACGGCGACCGCATCGAGATCATCACCTCCCAGAATTCCAAGGGGCCAAGCAGAGACTGGCTGAACGTGGTGAAAAGCACGCAGGCAAAGAACAAGATCAACCAGTGGTTCAAGAATGAGCTGAAGGAAGACAATATCATCAAGGGAAAGGAGCTCCTGAACAGCTACTGCAAGACCAGATCCGTGAATCTCTCAGACCTGATGAAGCAGGACTATATGAACGCAGTCATGCGAAAGTACGGCTTCCGGGACTGGGACTCCGTGCTGGCGGCCATCGGTCACGGGGCCCTGAAGGAGGGCCAGATCGTCAACCGGATGCAGGAGCTCTACGACCGGGAGCACAAGGCGGCGCTGACCAACGAGGAGGTTCTTGCCGGCATAGCGGAGGCAGGGGCCGCATCGGCTGCGAAGCCCGTCTCCATGCGAACCAAGAGCGGCATCGTGGTGAAGGGCATAGCGGATCTGTCGGTGCGTTTTTCCAAGTGCTGTTCCCCGGTGCCGGGAGATGAGATCGTGGGGTTCGTCACCAGAGGACGGGGCATCTCCATTCACCGCACAGACTGCGTGAACATGATGAACCTGCCTGAGATAGAGCGGGCACGGATCATCGATGCGGAATGGCAGGCGCCGGAGGACGCTTCGGAGAAATACGTGGCTGAGATCGAGATCTATGCCAACAACCGCAACGGCCTGCTGGCGGATATCTCCAAGACGCTGACGGAGAAGAACATCAATATTCTCTCCATGAACACCAGAATCAGCAAGCAGGGCCTTGCCACGCTACAGACAGCCTTTGAGGTGGAGAGCCGGGAGGAGCTGAACCGGGTGATCGAGAAGATCCGGATGATCGAGAGCGTGGTGGACATTGAGAGGACTACAGGATAAATGAAAAACGGGGGCGGGAGCCGTGGAACCAAGAGGACCGAAAGCCCGGCGAAACAAGGACAGAGAGGCCGCAGTGCGGCCGTGGAGGAGACGGAATGGGAGAGCTGAAAATCGGACGTATGGTACTGGGCGTATGCCAGACGAACTGCTATTTTCTTTATAGGGAGGGGGAGCCCTCTGCGGTGGTGGCGGATCCTGCGGACAAGGGGCAGAACATCTATGACGCTTTGCGCAGGAACGGCTTCCGTGTGGCTGGGATCCTGCTGACCCATGGGCATTTCGACCATATCTGGGGGCTGGACGGACTGCGGACTGCTGCGAATGCCGCTGCTGAAGCGGAGGGGCTGGAGCCGGTTCTGGCATATGCCCATGAGGCGGAACGGGAGCTGCTGAAGGACACGGGAATGAATGTGTCGGCGCAGGCGGGCAGGGCCTGCAGCACCTACGCAGACGTGTATGTAAAGGACGGGGAGGAGCTTTCGCTGGCGGGCATGACCTGCAGGGTCATAGCTACCCCCGGACATACAGCCGGAGGGTGCTGCTACTATTTTGAGGAGGCGGGCATCCTGCTGGCAGGGGACACCTTATTCGCAGAGTCCGTGGGCCGAACGGATTTTCCCACCGGAAGTATGGGGACGCTGGTGCGTTCCATCAAGGAAAAGCTGTTCGTGCTGCCCGATGACACCAGAGTGTATCCCGGGCACGGGGAGAGTACCACCATCGGTCATGAGAAGAAATATAATTCCTTCTGTGTCTGAGAAGCCTGAGTCCTGTTTTCCCCTTTTTGTGCCGGAAAGTGGGGGTAGATAGAGGACAGTGGCGGAGAGCTGTGTGATGGGATGCAGGAGGGGGAATCTGCTGCACGACAGCAGGGCAGGAGTGATGGCGGATGGGACTGCCATAAGGCGGGATAGGAGGAGAACGGAATGTTCGCAGTGGAGCTTGACAGAGAAAATCTTGAATATGACGTGCATTCCCTTGTACAGGCCTTTTATCCCGGGGAGCAGGTAAGGGTGCTTGTCCCGGAGAGCAGTGAGGGAAAGCGGGCGGAGCTTCGGGACAAGGTACGCATACGGGTCTGTATGGATGAAGCCGGGGCGAGAGTGACCGTTGACGGAAGGGACTATGTGTGGACGAAGCCTGCGGATTTAAAGGGTTCTGGGCAGGAGGAGCTGCAGAAAGGCGTAGCACAAGGCGGCATAATGCCGGGGGACTTGGATGAGCCGGGACAAGGCGGATCAAAGCAGGACGGATCGGAACAAGCCGGGTCAAAACAGGACGAGCCGGGAGAAACTGGGCCGGAGGAAGCAAAAAGGGCCAAGGAGGGCTTCAAGAGTTTTTTGTACCAGACGCTCTGTCAAGTGACGGGCAGAGAGCTTCCGTGGGGAAGCCTTATAGGAATTCGCCCCACCAAAATCGCATACCAGCTGCTGGAGCAGGGAAAGAGCCGTGAGGAGATCCTTGCCCATTATAGGGAAAAGTATTTCGTCAGTGAGGAGAAGGCGGCCCTTTCGGTGGATATTGCCCAAAGAGAGCGCATGCTGCTGAAGGGTCCGGACGGCGGAAAGGCCGGCAAGAGCTGCGGCGGGCATAATCAGGACAGTGGCCGAGTCCATATACAAGTCGATAAGCAAGGCTGCCTCCAAAACAGCAGCCAAGATCGCAGTCAAACTTTTGATCTTAACCGTGGTTCCGGCTACAGTCAAGACTGCGGTTCTGGCTACAGTCAAGACTGTGGCATTGGCTACAGTCTTTATATCGGCATCCCTTTCTGCCCCACCACCTGCCTATACTGTTCTTTCACTTCCTTTCCCATCGGAGCATACCGTAAGAGCGTGGAGCAATATATAGACTGCCTGGTCAGGGAGCTGCAGTACACGGCTCGGCTGATGGAGGGCAGGAGGCTTGACTGCGTCTACATAGGCGGCGGAACGCCTACCACGCTGGAGGCGGGACAGCTGAACCGGCTGCTTACGGCGGTGAAGAGCAGCTTTGACTTTACTTGTGTAAGGGAATTTACCGTGGAGGCCGGCCGGGCCGACAGCATCACGGAGGAGAAGCTTCGGACGCTGTACCGCCACGGCGTGGGCAGGATTTCCGTGAACCCCCAGACCATGAACCAGAGGACGCTGGATATCATCGGCAGGAAGGCCACTGCAGCGCAGGTGGAGGAGGCCTATGGGCTGGCCAGAAGGGTGGGCTTCGACAACATTAATATGGACCTGATCTTGGGCCTGCCCGGTGAGACGGAGAAAGAGGTGCGCTATACTGTGGAAAGGGTAGTGGAGTTGGCGCCGGACAGTTTGACGGTGCATTCCCTTGCGGTGAAGCGGGCCTCAGGCCTGAACAGGCTGATCCAGGAAAGCGGGATGCCCATGCTGAACAACACGGAGGAGACCATGGGGATCGCAGCGGAAGGTGCAAGGAGGCTGGGGCTGGTGCCATATTATCTTTACCGCCAGAAGAATATGTCCGGCAATTTCGAGAACGTGGGATATGCGAGGGAGGGAAAGCTGGGGCTTTACAATATTCTTATTATGGAGGAAGTGCAGACCATCGTTGCCTGCGGAGCCGGAGCGATCACCAAAAGAGTATATCCCGGCGGACGGATCGAGAGAAGC
>CANOFQ010000170.1 GCA_947565325.1 uncultured bacterium | reverse complement strand
TGCTAAGATAAGTACCGATATATTCAAGTATAGCGTCATGGTAAGGGGGCGAGGTAACATAATTTATATATCGGTACTTATCTTAGCATCATAACCAGCGATATTCAAGCAATTTTTACTTATTTAATGACCCTCACAGCATTCGCAAAGCCAATTCAAAAATGGCTTTATGCTCGTGTCAGCAACGGCATAAAGTCAGCGCAGCTGACTTGACTCATTGCTTACGGGAACAGAAGCGCTTTCTATCCTGCATGGGACAATAGATCGGCTCTTATATCAGATTTTTCAGGAACGTGACGGCCCTTCCGATATCCTGCACGGGATTTTCACCCACCTCCCGCTCGATGGTCAGATATCCGCCGAAGCCGATCTCCTTAAGCGCCGCCAGATAGGCCGGGAAATCCACCTTTCCCTCTCCCAGAGGCACCTCAAGGAAATAATCCTCCAGCCGCAGATCCCCGATGCCGCCCTCCGCAAAGAAATCATAGACGATCTTGGGATCCGTCTTTTTCAACATGACCCCGTCCTTGGCATGGGTATGCACGATATACCTGCTGAGATTATGTACTGCCTTCACCGGATCGTCCCCTGCCACCATGACCAGATTCGCAGGATCCAGATTCACGCTCATGCCCTTGCTGCCGCCCAGACTGTCCAGAAATCTACACAGACGCTCCGAAGGCTCCGGTCCCGTCTCTATCGCAAAGAAGGCACCTACGCTGGCCGCATACTCCGCCAGCTCCCCGCAGGCCTCCTGCATGGTACGGTACACATCGCACTGTGTATCCTCCGGAATCACCCCTATATGTGTAGTAACGATATTACACCCCATCGTAAGCGCCATATCAATGATATGCTTGGAGGTCTGCACCTTCTTCCCGTTCTCATCCCGTCTGGAGAAGCCATGCCCGCCCAGATCCCCGCAGAGAGCAGAAATCTGCAGACCATTGTCCTGAATGATCTTTTTCTTCCTCTTCAGCTCCTCCTCCGAAGCCGACAGCATCTCCTCCGAGACGGCATAAATCTGTACGCCGTCCGCTCCCATGCGGGCACACTGCTCCATGCTCTCCGCAAAAGGCATCCGCAGCATATCCGCTATGATTCCGATCTTAAACTGACTCATACTCCGATTCCTCCTAATATAAACTCACTGTCCCTACACACCATGAAGACCTACCTCTTCCTATTACCATTATACTAAAACCTCTCTCCAGCCGCAACCACCTTTTCCCGGCCCCGGAAATCAGGAACCTCCCCCTTCACGCCGGAAAGCCCGCAGCCTCCCTTCTTCACGCCCAAAGGTCGGGAACCGAAAATCGGGAACCCCCTCCGCCCTCAAACTCTACAGCATCAGGCCCAAGGGGTGGCCCCTTCCCCCTTCACGCCGGAAAGCCCGCAGCCCCCCTTCTTCACGCCCAAAGGTCGGGAACCGAAAATCGGGAATCCCCTCCGCCCTCAGACTCTACGGCATCAGGCCCGGGAGGTCGGGGGCCTTGTTGAGGAACCTCACGGAATGTGGAGGGGAGACCTTCGGCGATGGGCATCCATGATGCCCATCGCCGATGCCAGGGCTCCCCGGAACGCCATGGAGTGACCGAAACAAGGCCCCCGACCTCCCGGGCCGTCCCGACCTCCCGGGCCGCCCCGTCAACACCCCCAGAGCGGGTCATCCCCTCTCTACTCCACATACTCCGCCCGAAGCTCCACCTCAAAAGCCCTCTCCCAAGGCATGGACAGATGCAGAATCCTCAGCCTGTCCGCCACGGAAGAAAGACAGTCCGCCGCAAACAACTTAAGCTCCGTCTCCGCCAGCCTGCTGAACACACCCTGCTTCTCCTTCAGGAAAAAGCTCTCCAGCCCTTTGTCGCCGGCCGCCTTCACCACCTGCTGCCGGGCCACCGAGCAATATCCTGCATCCTCCAGATAACGCTCCGCCATAAAATTCCTATGGGCGGACGTCTTGCCCTGATAATAGGCCGCAACGCCCTCTGCGATGGCAGTCCCCAAGGTATTGGACGAGGTGTTCCACCCTGCGTAGCCGTCCAGCTCCATCAGCATATTCTTCTCGTTCAGCATCCTCACCAGCTCCAGATCTCCGCCGTTGGCATAAGCGTTGTCCGCCAGCGTGACGATCTTCCCCGCCCTTTTCATCTCCAGCAGAAAATCCGTGAACGCCTCCAGATTCCGTCCCCTGCGGTATTCTGCCTTTTGGGAAGGCTGCCATTGGGCCTCCTCCATCACCCCCGCCGCCGACATGGCCAGCACGATCTGGGCCTCCTCCAGACAGTCCGTCTCCTGACATCCCGCAGACTCCAGATGCTTCCTGATGGTTCCCGCCAACGGAGAGCCCTCATACAGCGGAATCAGCTTCCTTGCGCTGTCAGCCGCATACTTCACATAAGCCTTTGGGCGCTTTCCATAAAGTGTGTTCAGCATCCGGGAAACCAGCGTCATTCCCACCTCGTCCGCACCCGGATACACCGCAACTCTTTCCTCCAGTCCCCGATCCCGGACCTTTCCCAGGACTCTCTGCTGATCCAGCGCCGCATAGCCATAAGGACTGCAGTCATCCTGAGGGAACACCAGCCAGTCCAGAGTCCCGTCCTCTACATAGGACAAGGTCTCCTCATCCATGGTCACATTGCATTCCCGTCTGGTCAGATAATCCTCCAGGGCCCCGGGCAGAATCCTTCGGTGCACCTCCTCCGGATCCTCGTCCAAAGGAAGCCCCAGCATCTGCCTGTGGGAAAGCTCCCCCGACTTATAGATCTCATGTCCGCAGATACCGTAATAATCCGGCTCCTCCACGCTGGAGGAATAGGTGGGACAGCGCATGATAGTCTGAAACCCAAAGATGAGAAGCTTCGGATTCTCCTGCCTCAGCCGTCGAAGCAGCCCCGCCTGCTCCCGCAGAGTCTCCTTGTCCAGACGGTGCAGTCTGGAGGGCAGAAGCCCCCCGTACAGCAGCATGTCCATGGACAGCACCAGGCCGAAGGCATCCCTGCATTCTCTCAGAAGAAATGCCTTCACCTTTTCTTGTTCCGCCGGCTTTTTCTTTTCTCCCAGCTCCTGAAATACCGTAAAGGCTATGTCTGCATTCCCGAACAGATACTGCGGGAACAGTTTGTTACAAGGTCTGTCATCCAAAGGGACAAACACGATTTTCTTTTTCATGGCGTCACTCCACCGCAACCCATGTGCCGGGCTGTCCGGCGGCCTTCAGTGCCGCCTCCCTCACCGCCATGATGGCGATGGTCTCCTCATGGCTCACCGGGATCTCTCCCGTATGGAAGAATTCCACCAGATTCCGCATGAAGCCCCCGAAGGAATCCGATTCTATGGTAAGGGCCCTGCAGCCCTCCTCCAGACACAGATTGGCGACAGAAGGACAGTCTCCTCCGGTACACAAAAGCGACGCGCTCCTGCCGTCCTCCCACTCCATGAGCAGATTGGCCCACTCTCCCTGAGTCACTGCCAGCACCCGCTCAGGCTTTCCCTGCATCAGCATCATGATGGGCTCCAGCTGATGGATGCTGTAGGTCTCCAGACCATAGGGCCCCCATGTGTTCATGGCAAGGATCCGCCTGCCTATATAGGCTCTGTACTCCGTGGCAAAACGCAGGGCCGAGGTAGAATAGCAGGCCGTCCCATGCTGCTCCGCAAGGCGGAACATGGCCTCCGCCCCCCTCTTGTCGGGAGAGAACGTTTTGTCCACATAGGTATTCTTGCCCGACATCAGCGGAAGGCGGGTCAGCTCCTCGTGCATCTCGCAGTTGTCCGGGGAGAGCACGATCAGCACGTCGCTCTTCTCCACCACCTCTTCGATGGTCCCACAGAGGGCCACGCCGTATTCCCTGCACCATTCCTCGGAGGTCTTGCCCGTGACGGGACTGGGAATCTTGCCGTAGGCATAGGCCACCTCCACCTCCCCGTTGCTGATATCACTGATCATCTTCGGATAGTGATTGGCATGCCATTCGTCCAGATAGTAATCGATAAATCCTACCTTCATAATCATACCTTTCCGCCCGCCTTGAACGGGCATCCGTATTTCCATTTTCTTATTCCCGCAAGCAATGAGTCAAATGCCGTGCTCGCACGAGCATTTGACGAATGCTGCGAGGGTCAAATACCCCGCAGCTTGCTGCAAATCAAGCTTGATACCCCGTCAGCTTGCTGCGGGGTATTTGATTGAGACAGCTGTACGGCCCCCATATCAGTTCAGCGCCATCTCCCTGTGCTGTGCGGCAGAGTCGTAGATGGCCTGCATGATCTGGGAGGTCTTCACCGCCGTGTCGATATGGGAGGGAAGCCTTTCCCCGGTGCGGATGCATCTGATGAAGGAGTTGATCTCGTTCTCGAACATATTGGTGCTCTTGTGCTCCGGCACCTCCGGGACATACTTTACAAACGCACCGTTCTCCACCGTATACAGCGTGAAGTCGCCGCCGTAGATCAGCCGGATTCCTCCCTTGTCGCCCATGAAGTCTACAAAGCACTCATCTGCCTCGATGTTCTGGGCCCATGCGCCGTTCACGGTAAAGACGGGGCCGTCTGTGCGGACAAGAGCCGTGACGGAATCATCCACGTCATAAATACCGTCCTTCACGGGAGGACCTGCCCACATGCCTCTGTAGGCATAGCCTTCGATATCCCTGCCCAGCTTGCAGAAGACTTCCCCGGAAACCGTCAGGGGCTTGGGGTCGTTCAGGCAGTACATCACCAGATCCAGATAATGCACGCCCCAGTCAATAAGCACGCCGCCCCCTGCGATGGCCTTGGTGGTAAAGGCTCCCCCCAGCCCGGGAATGCTCCTGTGGCAGCGGAAGCTCAGATATACATGATAGATGTCTCCCAGACGGCCCTCCTGAATGTATTTGCGGATCAGGTTCACCTTGTCGTTGAACCGGTTCACCACACCGATGTTCAGCACCTTCCCCGTCTCATGCTGGGCCTTCTGCATGGCCAGGGCCTCCTCGTAAACCCTTGCGGCAGGCTTCTCGCAGAGCACGTTCTTTCCTGCCTTCAGGGCATCGATGGCGATGACGGAATGCATGAGATTGGGGGTACAGACGGACAGCGCCTCCACCTCGGGGTCTGCCAGAACCTCCTTGTAGTCCACCACTGCCCTGCCGCAGCCGTACTTCTCCACCGCAGCCTGGGCCCTCTCCGGGATAATGTCGCAGAAATACTTGATCTCCACCTCTTCATTCTTCATATAGGCGGGAATATGCTGGCTGTTGGCAATTGTGCCGCAGCCGATGACCGCAACCTTCATTCTCTCCATTTTATTACACTCCTTCCTTTTATTTTTGCATGCATTGCTGTATTGATTTTTATTTATTGGGTTCCTTTTTTCGCCCTGCCATTATCCTGACCACAGAACCTGCACGCCGCACCTCTTGCCGGATAAGCAGGGATGCGCCTCCTGACAAGAACGCAGGAACTGCCCCTGAACTGCCGGACCTGTTATCAGCCCTTCACTGCCCCCGTTGCCATGCCGCCCTTGATGAACCGGAACACGAAGGGATACAGACACATGATGGGGATGATGGACAGCAGCAGGTAGCTCTTCTCCACATTGTTCCAGTAGAACGCCAGCGTGGGGTTCATGTCCGTCACGGACTGGGGGGACATGGCCATAAAGTTCCTGATATAGTTGGGCACCGGATAGAGATCCTTTCTGGTGCTGATATAGTACAGGGCCGAACCGTAGCTGTTCCAGTATCCCACCACCTGAAAGAAGGCGATGGTGGCCACCATGGGCTTGGACAAGGGAATGATGATCTTAAGGAACACATACATATTGGATGCCCCGTCGATCTTTGCCGCCTCCTCCAGCTGGGGCGGAAGGCTCTCGTAGAAGCCCTTCATCAGCAGCATATTGTAAACCGACATCCAGCCGGGTATGATCAGCGCCCATATGGTATCCATCAGTCCCAGCGTATCCATCAGTATAATCATGGGGGCAAGGCCGCCGCCGAAATACATGACGATCATAAAGAAGATCATCACCGTTCTCTTCAGGGGCATATCCGGCTTGGACAGAGGATAGGCCGCCAGCGACACCACCACCACCGAGCCGATGGTTCCCATCGCCGTAATAAAGATGGAATTCTTGAAGGAACGGAGAAACTCCATGTCGGTAAGGGCATACTTGAAGCCCTCCCAGTCAATGTTCTTGGGGAGCAGATTCACGATCTGTCCCGGTTTGGAAATGGCCACCGCCACCAGATTGAAGAAGGGGAGCACAAAGATCAGGATCAGAAAGACCGCTGCGATCTTTACAATGATCTGGAACACGTTCTCATCGTTGTACCGTGCGAATACATTGGGCATCTTCAGCACCACCAGCCAGCGCCAGCCGGCCATTCCGGGCAGCAGAAAGGAACATACCAGAATAACGGGAAACAGCACAAGCCAGAGGAATTCCGCCTTGTTATGCTTCAGATAGTCCGAAAAGCTCCCGCCTGCGGCAAGCTTATAAACCCGCAGAACCGCCTCCGCCGCCATAACCGCCCAGAGCAAGACAAAAACCACATCCATTATACTGCGGTAGTCAACCGTGAACTTATTGTCCACCAGCTCTACAAACAGGATCGCCATGGAAACCAGCAGGCATATCAGGAGTATTCTTCTTATTACGTTGCTTCTTTTCTCCTCCTTCGTCAGAGGAACGCTTATCTTCTTTGCCATAGTCTCCCTCCTACCACAAGCCGCGCTTGAACAGCTTCCTGGAAATATAATTGCCGCTCAGCACCAGAACCAGCCCAACAACGGAGTTGAACAGACCCACCGCAGTGCCCAGCGCATACTGGGGCATCAGGCCTGCCTCCTTGATCACCCGGAAGGTGTAGGTGCCCAGAATATCTCCCGACTCCTTGATATAGGGCGTGTACATGGCCAGAACCTGATCGTAGCCCGCATCCATGATGCCGCCGATCCTCAGGATGAACATGACCGCTATGGTAGGCAGGATGCCCGGAAGGGTCACATGGATGATCTGCTGCCATTTCGACGCACCGTCGATCTTTGCCGCCTCTATCAGGTCACGGTCCAGAGCCGTGATGGCCGACACATAAACGATGGTGTTCCACCCCAGAAACGCCCAGGCAGCCGACACCACCAGCACCCCCCGGAAGGTGTCGTTGCTGGTCATAAAGGGAATCCTGTCAAATCCGAAGAACTGCATCACATTGTTGGCAATACCTCTGTCATAATTCAACAGCGTCACAAAGATACCGCTTATGGTGATCCAAGACAAGAAGTGGGGAATGTACATCACCGCCTGAAGGGATTTCTTCACCACCTTGCCCCGCATCTCATTGATGCAGATGGCCATCACGATGGGAATGGGGAACAGTATCACGATTTTCTGGGCGCTGATAATCAAGGTGTTTCTGAGAGCCCTGAGTATATCCGGATCCGAGAAAATCTTCTTGAAGTGGCTAAACCCCACCCAGTCCGCATTCAGAATGCCCTGAACGGCGCTGGAGCTTCCCAGCAGATTGGGTTCCTTTTTAAAGGCCATGATGATTCCCGCCATGGGAATATAGCTGAATACGACCACCAGCACGATCGCAGGTATATAAAACAGGAACAGATTGCCGTACTGCTTCATCTGTTTGCCGAAGCTGGGCTTTATCACAATATCAGACTTCTGCTTCTTCAAAGTCCTGCCTCCTTTCATCCGCCTTTTCTTTCGCGATCCCTTTGAGACCGCCTGCGTTCATATATTCCTGTT
>CANOFQ010000169.1 GCA_947565325.1 uncultured bacterium | reverse complement strand
ACATCCATAAAGGAAACAGGTCCGAAAACTTTTGAAGCGGCTGGAGCGGCTGAATACGGTGCTTGACTACATACAGAATAATTACCGGGAGCAGATCAGCAATCAGGAGCTGGCGGATGTGATCCACTTAAGTGAGGATAGGTTCAACCATCTGTTCAAGGAGAGCATGGGAATGTCGCCTCTGCAGTACATGAACGAGCTGCGGCTTAAGAAGGCTATGAGTCTTCTGAAAAAGAGGGAGTATTCCATGACGGAGATCGCAGACAGAGTTGGCTTTACGGATTACAATCATTTTGGGAGGCAGTTCAGGAAATATTATGGATGCGCTCCCTCGGAGATATTGAAGAGGACGAAGAATCTGGAGGATTCTATGAGGGCGATTCCGTAATGAGGGATCGTTCTTTTTTGCATTTTTCTTTAGCACAGAACAAGGAAATCCTGAGGACTCAGGCAGGCATATGGTTCCGGCCGATTTTCGAATAGGGCTGAGACGCCGGGGCGTTCCGAGGAATAGCAGGATCGTATGTATAAACAGCAAAATGAAACTATCTTCTTTTGCGGTTGTCTTTTATAATGAAAATAACAATAGGATGGAGAAGACAGCAGACAAACATTATAGAAGATCACGATAAAATAGGGAGGGAACGCTATGAAATTAGGAACATTGACGGTGGCGCTGGGGGATCTGCCCTTTGAAGAGGCCTGCAGGTTTCTGGCCGAGCGGGGGGTGCAGATGGTAGAGATCGGCTGCGGCGGATTTCCCGGAAAGGCTCACTGCGACGGGGCGGAGCTTCTGGAGGACGAGGGGAAGCGGCAGGCCTTCGTGGATACGCTGAGGAAGTACAATCTGGAGATCAGCGCCCTGAGCAGCCACGGAAACATGGTGCATCCGGACAAAGCTGTGGCGGAGAGATTCGAGAAGGATTTCACGAATGCGATCCTTCTGGCAGAGAAGCTGGGCGTATCCGTGGTGAATACCTTTTCCGGCTGCCCCGGAGGGAGCAGGGAGGACAGGACGCCCAACTGGGTTACCTGCCCGTGGCCTGATGACTTCAGCGAAATTCTGGAATATCAGTGGAATGAGGTACTGGTTCCTTACTGGAAGAAAAAGGCTGCATTCGCCAGAGAACACGGGGTGAACAAGATCGCTCTGGAGCTGCATCCCGGCTTCTGCGTCTACAACACGAAGACGTTGCTTCGTCTGCGCAGGGAGGTGGGGCCGGAGATCGGTGCGAACTTTGATCCCAGCCATCTGATCTGGCAGGGCATGGATCCCTGTGTGGCCATACGGGAGCTGGGCAGAGAGGGCGCCATTTTCCACTTCCATGCCAAGGACACCAAGATCGATGCCGTAAACACCAGAGTCAACGGAGTGCTGGACACCACCCATTACGGGCAGGAGCTGGAGCGGTCATGGATCTTCCGCACGGTTGGCTACGGACATGGCGAAGAATACTGGAGAGACATTGTTTCTGAGCTGCGCATGGCAGGGTATGATTATGCCGTCAGCATTGAGCATGAGGACGGGCTCATGTCCGGCAGAGAGGGGCTGGAGAAGGCCATCGGCTTCCTGAAGAATGTGCTGATCTATGAGGACAGAGGGGCCATGTACTGGGCCTGAGCAGGCAGTTCAGTGACGCAGGGGCATGCGCAGCGGCTCCGTCGGGAGAAGGAGCCGGGAGGAGCGACGTGCAGAAATGAGGAGGGTATGGAACATAGAATAGCGATTGTGGGATTCGGCGGAATGGCGGAGTGGCATTTCGATGAGATCAGGACCATTGACGGATTGGAAATTGCCGGTATCTGGGACATCAGGGAACAGAGACGGGCTTATGCATCGGAAAAGGGACTGCATGTGTACGAGAGCTTGGAGGATCTGCTGGCGGATCAGACAACGGATCTGGTGCTCATCGCCACGCCCAACGATGTGCATAAGCCGGTGGCCATTGCCGCCATGGAGGCCGGCAAGAACGTAATATCGGAGAAGCCCATCACCTTAAGCTCTGCTGACCTGCAGGAGATGAGGGAGGCTTCCCGGCGGACGGGGCGCTTCCTGACCGTCCATCAGAACAGACGGTGGGACGAGGACTATCTGACTGTGAAGGAGATCCTGAGGGAAGGAAAGCTGGGAGAGCTGTTCCGGCTGGAATCCAGGGTTCACGGTTCCCGGGGCATTCCCGGTGACTGGAGGCAGGAAAAGGAGCACGGCGGAGGCATGATACTGGACTGGGGCGTGCATCTGCTGGATCAGATGGTGATGCTGTTTCCGGAGGTGCCGGTCTGCAGGGTGAGCGCATCCCTGACCCATGTGACAAACCAGCTGGTGGACGACGGCTTTTATGCGGAGCTGCTGTTCGAGAACGGGGTGAGCGCACTGGTGGAGGTGGGCACCAGCAATTTCATTTCTCTGCCCAGATGGTATGTGCTGGGAGCGGACGGAACCGCCATTATTGAGGACTGGAGCCTGAAGGGAAGGATCGTGCGTGCCACCGGCGTGGACGAGAAGGATGTCACTCCGGTGATCACGGCGGCAGGGCTGACCAAGACCATGGCCCCCAGAAGGGAAGACAGCATCTATACGGAGGAGCTGCCCAAGGTGAAGAGCGATGTGCGGGAATTCTATCTGAATGTGATGGCAGTGCTGGAGGGCAGGGAAGAAAGCAGGATACGCCTGCCGGAGGTGATGCGGGTCATGAGGCTGATGGAAGCCATCGAGGAGTCCGCTTCCACCGGAGAGACAGTGAACAGACGGATCTGAGGCGGCAGAGTGCCTGAGGCGTCAGGGAAGGACAGAGCGGATAAGCTGTGGGTGACTTGTCCGGACAGATGGGAATTTGAGAGGGAGGGTGCCGGAAGGGGTCATGAGCCGGGAGAGAACGAGCAGGGAGAGGAGCTGATGAGATGGCATTGTCAGGAATTGCCGCACAGGTGTATTCCGTGCGGGAACAGGCGCAGGCGGATTTCGCAGGTACGATGAAGGCATTGAAGGAGTGCGGTTATCAGGGGGTGGAGCTGGCGGGGCTGTACGGCATGGAGCCGGAAGCGATCAGAGACTGCCTGAAGGAGCAGGGACTGGTTCCCGTCAGCGCTCATGTGCCGCTGGAGGAATTTGTGCGGGACATGGAGGGCACGGCGGAGGCATACCGCACCATAGGATGCAGCTACATCGGGATTCCCTGGATGGGGACAGAGCGGCACTGGGGCGGAGCACAGTTCGAGGATACCTGCGGCCTTCTGAAGAGGATATCCGACTGCTGCAGGGAGCGGGGCATGATTCTTCTGTATCATAACCATACCTTTGAATTTGAGAAGACAGAGAAGTACAGCTGCCTGCTGGACGAGCTTTATGGCACGCTGGATGCGGAGACGCTGCAGACGCAGCTGGATGTGTGCTGGGTGGAGGCGGCAGGTGCAAGCGCCGTAGAGTATCTGCGCAGATACAGCGGCCGGTGCCCGGTGGTACATATGAAGGATTTCCGCAGGGAAGGCGGCCAGGTCAGTCTCGTGGCTCTGGGACAGGGGCAGGTGGACATAGCGGCCGTGGCCCGGACCGCCGCTGCATGTGGAGCCGCTTGGCTGGTGGTGGAGCAGGACGACCATCCCTATGGAACACCCATGGAAAATATGAGGGAGAGTCTGCAGTATCTGAAAAAAGCGGTGAAAGCGGATCTGAAAACCATATGAGGTACCGAAACGAGTGCAGATACTGGACCGCTGCCGGAATACAGCGCATGTGTGCGGCACCGAAAGGAGCTCGGACGTAGGAACGCATGGCATGTGCGCAGCATCGAAAGGGAGCTCGGACGTAGGAACGCATGGCATACCTGCGGCACCGAAGGGGATAGGATGCCGGAATGCGGGGCATGCCGGGCGGCGCCGAACGGGGCTCTGACACAGAACCGGGAAACGGCATGGGGCCTTGTGGAATCGGGCAGAGCCATAATAACGCAATTTTATAAAGGAGGTTCATATAGAATGAGAAAATTGAGAGTAGGAGTCGTAGGCTGCGGGGGAATCGCCAATGCGAAGCATCTTCCCGCAATGAAGAAAAACGGGAATTTCGAGATCGTCGCTTTCTGTGACCTGATCGAGGAGAAGGCACGTAAGGCCAAGGAGGAGTATGGAACCGAGGACGCTCTGGTGTGCACCGACTATAGGGAGGTTCTGAAGCAGGACGTGGAGGCAGTGTATGTGCTGACCCCCAACAATGCCCATGCGCCCATCAGCATCGCTGCGCTGGAGGCGGGAAAGAACGTGATGTGCGAAAAGCCCATGGCAAAGACCTATGCGGAGGCAAAGGCCATGGTGGAGGCAGCGGAGCGCACGGGAAAGATCCTGACCATAGGCTATCAGAGCCGTTACCGGGCAGACTCCGCCTACCTGAAGAGAGCCTGCGTCAACGGGGATCTGGGGGAGATCTATTATGCCAAGGCCCATGCCATCAGAAGGAGAGCCGTGCCCACATGGGGTGTCTTCCTTGACGCCGAGAAGCAGGGGGGCGGTCCGTTGATCGACATCGGAACCCATGCTCTGGATCTGACCCTATGGATGATGGACAACTATGAGCCTGAGATGGTGGTGGGCTCCGTATACCGCAAGCTGGCAGATCAGAAGGAGACGGGCAACGCATGGGGAGACTGGGATCCCAATGTCTTCACGGTGGAGGATTCCGCCTTCGGTTTCATCAAGATGAAGAACGGTGCGACCATCAATCTGGAGTCCTCATGGGCGCTGAACAGTCTGGACACCAAGGAGGCAAAGACTACCCTCTGCGGAACCAAGGCAGGTGCTGACATGGATCACGGCCTTCGGATCAACCGTGTCAATTACGGCAGGCAGTGTGTGGAGGAGCCCAATCTGACCGCAGGCGGCGTGGCATTCTTTGACGGGGCTGCGGAGTCAAGCGAGGATGTGGAGCAGAGAGTGTTCTATAATGCTGTAGTTAATGGAGAGCCTCTGGTGGTGGAGCCCAGACAGGCCATGGTAGTGACCCAGATTCTGGAGGCTATCTATGAGTCCGGAAAGACCGGCAAGGCAGTGTTTTTTGACTGATACTGATCAAGCGGCTGGACATATCTTTTTTAAACTTTTGAGCTGATGCCCGGCATGGTTGGTATGCGCACAAGAGCACATAGAGGGGGATAAGCTTGGAAGCAAATTTCCAATGCCAGACCTGGAGGTCTGGCATCAAGAAGAAAATATTGAAATTAGTGCCTGCCAGAGGCGGGCATGGGGGTGTAAATATGAAGCTTGGAAGGATTGCATGGTTCGAGGAAGAGGATTTCAGGAGTGCCAGAGACCGGGGCATGGAGTTCATCGAACTGGACGTGAACAATAGGGCCCAGCTTTTTCTGGAGAATGTGGACAGCATCCGCAGAAGGAGTCTGGAATATGAGATGCCTATTGCGGCAGTAGGACGATGGGGCAGTGACCGGATCTGCCGGGACGGCATCTGCCAGAGCGAGCTGGAGCTGGAATACAGGCTGATAGACGCTGCCGCAGAGCTGGAGTGCGGTGTCTATATCACGGGCTGTAATTATGTGCAAGAGCTGTCCTATTATGAGAACTGCAGTTTTGCCATCGCCTATTTTGAGAAGCTCATCGCCCATGGCGCCGGGAAGGGCGTGAAGATTGCGGTCTATAACTGCAGATGGAACAATTTTGTCTGTACGCCCATGGCTTACACGCTGATTCATGGATATCTCAAGGAGCTTTATATCAAATATGACCCTTCTCACTGCATCTATGACAGCGGGGACTACCTGCAGGAGACGAGGGACTGGGGAGACAGATTTATCCATGTGCATCTGAAGGGCTCGCTGGTGATCGGCGGACAGAGGTATGACGATCCCCCTGCAGGGCTGGACCAGACCGACTGGGGCTCATTTCTGGCGATCCTCTATGCCAAGGGCTACGACGGCGGCCTGAGCATAGAGCCCCATTCTGCCAACTGGCACGGTGAGCTGGGAGAGAAGGGGATCGATTATACGATTCGGTATTTCAGGCAGCTGATGCTGTAAGGGCAATATGACGCAGGCATAACTTTAAGTGCCGGAATGTCAAATCAAAAGGCGGCAGACCGCTTGAACGTGGTCTGCTGTTTTTTTGTGTCAATTCAGCATTTTTTCAGACAATTATGTCCTTTGCCTTCTGTTTCAGGCTATTTGAAGCAATGTCGGTAAAATTAATCTGTAAAAGCAGAACCCTTTTGAGACGCTGTCGAACCCTATGGCAGAGCGCAAAATAGCTAAAAACCAATACAAAAAATAAATGAACGCCCAGAACCTTAAATAAAAGCAGAAGGTTTTCCATAAGGGAAAGGCATTTCTTCAGGGAGATATCCAGAGGGATCTTCTGCATAGAACTGTCAAAGACCCTGCAGGGAACAGAAGCGGTGGATGACTGGATCCGTCTGTTCAATGCAGAGAGCGAGGAGGATCTGAAGATGATCAGGGCAAAGAATGTCGGAATCAGGGAAGCGGTAGGGGGGATCAGGGAAATGAGTCTGAGGAAGAACCTGCGTTATTTATATGAAGAGCACCTTAAGAGGACTAGGGATCGCAGGGGAGAAGATGCGTATATCAGGAGTCAGGGGAAAGAGGAAGGGAAAATAGAAGGAAAAAAATAGAAGGAAAATATAGAAGGAAGAGCAGAAGCCGTCTTATTGCTTTTATGCGAGTTGGGCAGTATTCCGCAGGAAGTATCGGATCGGATCATGTCCGAGAAGGAGCCTGATATTTTAGAAGAATGGCTGAAGGCCGCAGCCAGAGCTGAGGATGTTCGGCAGTTCAGGGAGGAATGTGGGATCTGAGGATTTTTTATGGCAGCGGAAGCAAAGAAGCATAGGAACGGAAGGCCGGCGAAATACCGGCCTTTCTGGATTATAAAAGCTGCGGAGACCATGGACAGCCGTCGTACGGGGCTTGCATTTTCCATGTTCTCTGTGCTATGATGTTACAAATAGGAAACAATGGAGGTTTAGGATGATGCAATTAGGAATCAGACTACATGATACAAAGCCCCTGCCCTTTGAGGAGCGGATCGAGGATGTACATAAGTTGGGATTTACCTGCGGGCATCTGGCCTTGTCGAAGGTGATCGATGAGTTCCCTACCACGGATGAGGCGCTGACTCCCGGGCTGGCTATGTATGTCAAGAATGTCTTTGCCAAAAATCAGGTGGATATAGCGGTTCTGGGGTGCTATCTGAATCTGGCAGATCCCAACAAGAAACAGCTGGCGGCCACGGTTCACCGTTATATGGCCCATATCCGTTTTGCGTCATGGCTGGGCTGCGGCGTGGTGGGCACGGAGACAGGAGCCCCCAATGAAACTTATACCTTCACGCCGGAATGCCATACGGATGAGGCACTGAAGACCTTCACGCACAATCTGCGTCCCATCGTGAAGTATGCGCAGAAGATGGGGGTGGTGGTGGCCATTGAGCCGGTCTACCGTCATATAGTGTGGAATCCGAAGCGGGCCAGGCAGGTACTGGACGAGATCGACTCCCCCAATCTGCAGATCATTTTTGATCCGGTGAATTTGCTGGATGTGGAGAATTACATGGACAGAAAGGCGATTTTCGAGGAGGAAAGGGAGAAGCCGACTGGGAAGGTCAGGGGATTTGAAAGGGAAAATCAGGCTCAATCAATATATGGCCGAAAGGCAGTGAGGATATGTCGTCTCTATGGATGGAGACGGCATATTTTTATGCACAGCCCCGTGCAGAGGAAATATACCGCTAAGGCG